>NZ_JAWRXV010000355.1:0-365 GCF_046534875.1 Paraburkholderia sp. SIMBA_054
GCGCGCGCGTAGTAGACGCCTTCGTCCGCATGGCGAGCCCGGCAATCGATATGAAAATGCCTGTAGTCGAACTGCATCGGTTGTCCTCTGAACGCTTGATGCCGATCACCCGTAGCATCGCCCGTACCCGCTGCGGATTCAATGCGGCGCTCACCCGCGCGACGCGGGGCCGCGCCGCGTCACGCGAGTGAGTGGACCCGCATCAGTTCGGCACGTTCACCGCGCCGTTTGCGACCGTGATCGCATTGCCGCCAGGGCTCGTCGCGATTGCCGGCAAGTTCGCGGTCGTCAATGCGGGCGCGGCGCCCGGCGTGCCGCCGCGCGGCACCGTGTGAACCACTTGCGAAGGCGGCAGCGGCGTGCCG
>NZ_JAWRXV010000356.1:0-364 GCF_046534875.1 Paraburkholderia sp. SIMBA_054
GCAACATCGAGCGGCGCCGGAATGTTCCCATTTGCGTCGAGCGTCGTATTCAGGAACGCCCCAGCCGCTCCGCCAATGGCACCACCAGCACATCCGTTGCCATCTGCAGCCGACAGCACGCACCCAAGCCCGGCATGCGCCATCACGTAGCCCGGGCTCCTCTCCGCCAGAACCGAATCCTTGTCAGTTGACGCTGCGCCAATCACAGCAGCACCGATGGCACCCACGTCGCTGATCACGCTATTTTCGAGAGCGTTTCCGAAGCTCCCGCCATAGACAGCAGTGCTAACGCCAGCATTCACGAGCCCTCGCTCTCCGATTGACACCAGAGCCTGCCCGATATCAGCCATAGTGGCGGTGCCGT
>NZ_JAWRXV010000357.1:0-364 GCF_046534875.1 Paraburkholderia sp. SIMBA_054
GTGCCCGTTGCAAATCTTTTCGACGACGGCCAGTTCGATGATGCGGCGCATCTCGAACACCTCATGCACTTCCTGAAGCGACGGACTCGCGACGAACGCGCCGCGGTTCGGCTCAAGATCCACGAGACGATCGGTCGCGAGTTGTGCCAACGCTTGCCGGATCGGACCACGCTTCACCGCAAATACTTCGCACAACTGTGCTTCCGTCAACTTCGCGCCCGGCGCCAACCGATGCTCGAGAATCGCGGCACGAATGCGCTCGGCAATTGCTTCGGGCTTCGAACTATTTGCGCTGACGGATTCGGTGTCGATGTCGGACATGATGTGTGTCTCGGTATGTTGGTCATATTAGGATGGACATAAA
>NZ_JAWRXV010000358.1:0-362 GCF_046534875.1 Paraburkholderia sp. SIMBA_054
TCTTGCGCAAGAACTCGCAGCGCAAGTGCATGTGCTCTCTGTCATCGACAATTCCGCGTGGGTGCAAGGCGCGGATATTACGTCGGCGATACCGGTGGATATGATTAACGATTCGGTCAAAAGCGTGCTCGACGAAGGCTTGAAAAAGCTGGCCGCCAAGGCCATTCACGCGACCGGGCACTTTGCGATCGGCGATCCGCTCGATCAGATTCCTTACTTCGCCAAAGAGCTGAACGTCGATCTGATTGTCGTGGGACATCATCGGGCCGGCCGGCTCGCACGGTGGTGGGGCGGCAGAACCGATGGCCTGTTGCTCGACAGGGTGAGTTGCAGCGTGCTCGTCACGATGGGGCCGGAAACCG
>NZ_JAWRXV010000047.1:0-82295 GCF_046534875.1 Paraburkholderia sp. SIMBA_054
CGGCGAAAAGGTCGAGTTCGACGAAGACACCGACGACGGCATGACTGGCCGTATTCGCGCAGCGACGGCCGCTGCTAGTCACGACGGCGAAAAGGTCGAGTTCGACGAAGACACCGACGACGGCATGACTGGCCGTATTCGCGCAGCGACGGCCGCTGCTATCGCGGCATCCGCAGAGATGGGAGATAAGGTATGAACGGTCTGCCCTTACAAACCTGTGTCGCCTCGAGCAGCATGATCCAACGCATAGTCACGCGCGGCGCTCATTGCCTCATCTCGACTATTAAACGTAGCAGTGATTTTGTGTGTCATCCCCGGGATCTTCGTTTTCTGCGCCGTATGGTCAGATTTGCGTTCGAACCTGACCGAAGCGCGCCAACCACCTTGACCGTCATCGTGGGCTTCGCAAAAACAGAAAAAGCCGCCTTCATCGAGAAAGGTGTATCCGGACATTGTCGTCTCCTCGGAACCATAGGAGAAATCGTAGCATGAGCGAGAACAGCAAAATCGAGTGGACCGATCACACGTTCAATCCGTGGGAAGGTTGCCAGAAGGTTGGCCCCGGCTGCGATCACTGCTATGCCGAGACGCGCAATGCGCGCTTCAGCGGCGGCACTGCAATCAACTGGGGACCTGGCGCGCCGCGGCGCCGCACATCTGCCGCGAACTGGCGCAAGCCGCTGCAGTGGAATAAGGCGCACGCCGAGTTCTACGCGCAGCACGGCCGCCGCCAGCGCGTCTTTTGCGCATCGCTAGCTGACGTGTTCGATAACGCCGTGGATCCCGCGTGGCGAGCAGATCTGTTCGACCTGATCGAGAAGACGCCGAACCTCGACTGGTTGCTTCTAACGAAGCGCATTGGCAATGTGCTGACGATGCTTAGCGAGACCGCCGCGCGTCGCTTCGATCTCGAATGTCTGCATGATCCGCGACTGCCCGGCAACGTCTGGCTCGGCGCAACGATCGTCAACCAGGCGGAAGCCGATCGCGACATTCCGAAATTGCTGCGCGTGCCCGCGCGCGTCCGCTTCCTTTCCATGGAGCCGCTGCTTGGGCCGGTCGATCTGACGCTGGTGCGCGGACAGTTCTGGGCGCTCACGCAGTCAATGAATGTGCTGACCGGTAAGGCATGTCCGTCCCTGTCTGGCATAGCACCAGAAGCGGCGCTCGACTGGGTCATTGTCGGAGGCGAGAGCGGCCATGGCGCGCGCCCGATGAATCCGCGGTGGGTACGATCGCTGCGCGATCAATGCTATGCGGTCAACGTGAATTTCCTGTTCAAGCAATGGGGTGAATGGATGCCTGCCGATGCTGATGATTGCGACCCGGTCATCGATAGTCGACGTCTAATGTGGAGCGACGGCGTCCCCTATTCAGAACAGGATGGCCAGCGCGCCGCAGCCCTCATGGCACACGTCGGCAAGAAAGCCGCCGGCCGCATGCTCGACGGCCGCACGCATGACGCGTTTCCGGCTAACGCTGATCTATTTCTTGGGTGGCAATTGTAAAACCATGTTCGAACGCCTCTTCCATTCGATCAGCAAGCCATTGTCCGACGACCTTAGTTCCGTCGATGTAGATGTGAACCGGCCACTTGTCGGACGCTGCGTCCCACCCCGTTACCACTTCGACTTTGTGGCCTTTGTATTCATCGGTCTGCACGATTCGCATGCCGCTTTCGGTCTGGACACGGACCATGGTGATCTCCTCAGTTTTGGCGAGGAAATCCTAGCATGACCGAAGCAGCACAACGGGTAATTGAAACAACGAGAAAACACTGGGGTGATACCAGATGGCAGCAGTCCTAGATCAACCACTCGAATTGACCGAGACAGAGCTTGTCCGATGACGGGTTATAGGCGCCCAGGAAAGCAGATGGAGACGCTCAAGTCGCTCGGCATTCCAGCGCGCAAGCGACCCGATAACAGCGTGCTCGTGCTGCGCGTCCACTGCATGTATCCGGTGGCATCGCCCGAGCGCGCCGCTGCCGATAAACCGAAACTGAAGCCCATCTCGCGCAAGAAATGAATCGACGTCGCAAAACACATCGCGGCCTGCCGCGCCGCGTGCAGGCCAAGCACGGCGCGTACTACTTCTTCGCGCCGGCGCCGGCGCGCAACCCATGGACAGGCAAGATTCAGACGTGGATTCGACTGTGCTCGATAGATGACGGCGAGCCCGTGATGTATTCAAAGCTTGGCGAATTGATGGGCGACAGAAAGCTCGTCGACGGCACGATGCCGAGCCTGTGCGCAGACTGGAAAGAAAGGAAGCTTGATCGCTATAGCGACGAGGTGCAGAAGGAATACCGGCGCATGGCTGATGTGATCGCGACCGCGTTCGATGAGTATTCGGTCGCAGACGTCACGACGAAGGACTGCGCCGACTTCCTGCGCGACAACTTTCGCGCGAAGCACAACACCGCGCAGAAATACGCGAACGTGCTGCGGAAGATCTTCAAGTTTGCGATCAGCGAGCGCGGCTTCCGCCAGGACAACCCATGCGACCAGCTCGATCTTTCGGACTACGCGACGAAGCGCCGCGAGGTGCTGCCCGCGCACGACGCGATCAAAGCGATCCGCGAGGCCGCGCTGATCGGCAAGGACGGCTTGCCGACGGAGTCGGGCCCGATGTTCCAGTGCATCGTGGACATGTCGTATCTGGTCTGGCAACGCTCGATCGACGTGCGCACGCTGCTTGAGACGCAGATCGGCGCGACCGCGATCCGCTTCAAGCCATCGAAGACGGCTGGCACAAGCGGCAAGGTGCTCGACGTCGAGATCACGCCGCAGATCCGCGCAGTTATCGATCGCGCGAAGGCGATCAAGAAGAAGTATCAAATCACCAGTCCGTACCTGTTCCCGACGCAGAAAGGCGGTGCGTATTCGAAGACGGGGCTTCATTCGATGTGGCGCCGCGCGAAAGAGCGCGCGAGCGTGACCGATGCAATCCAGTTCAAAGACCTGCGCGCGCTGGGCGCAACTGACGCGGCAAAGGCCGGGAAGAACAAGGCAGAAATTCAAACTCGACTCGCGCACACGACAGGAAAAACGACCGAGATCTACATCAAGGAAGCCATACCTGAAACGTCTGGAATCGACTTAAAACTGCCGTGGTGAACGCTCTGAGTTTTAGACAAACGTCTAATATTCTGTCTAAAAACTACTGTACAGACGAACAGTGAGCGAAAAAGAAAAAACCCGCGACAGCCTTAGCTGACGAGGGTTTTAATCTGGTCGGGGCGAGAGGATTTGAACCTCCGACCACCTGCACCCCATGCGGGGTTTCACTCGGCGGCGAGGCGCGTTTAGATCGACGTTCGACGAACAGCGTCTAAGGCAATGCTGATCAAGCCATGTAAACGCGACTGATCGCGATTGAGCATGCGTAAACTTTCCGAATAACCAATGAAGATGGTCATTGCGCTTCGTTTTATCGCGCCGCAGGCGTTCTGCGCGGGCTTTTCGCCCGTGTTTCGCCCATTACGGGCGCACCTGTCCCGTAAATCGGCCTCGCGACAGGTAGAGGTTCGCCAGCGCGAGTGCAACGAAGGCGCGATTGGCGTTCTTCGCCAGACCCCGATAGCGCACCTTCGTGAAACCCCACAACCGTTTGACCACGGCGAACACATGTTCGACGCGGGCGCGAATCTTCGACTTGTTGCGGTTCTTGCGACGCGCCACTTCGTCGACGCTGTCCTTGCGGCGCGTGCGCTGATTCGTGAAATCGCGGGCTTTTGGGGCCTTGCCATGGATCAGCGCTTTCTGGCTCGCATGTCGCCATAGACCCGCTGCTCCTGGCCATGCAGAAGCTGTGGCAATGGGTGTTTGTCATGCACGTTGGCCGCCGTGACGACCGCGCTATGCGTCAGTCCGCTCTGGCTATCCACGCCGATATGAAGCTTCATGCCGAAATACCACTGCTGTCCTTTACGCGTCTGATGCATTTCAGGGTCCCGCGCTTTCTCCCTGTTCTTCGTCGAAGAGGGTGCGCCGATCAGCGTGGCGTCTACAATCGTGCCGCTCCTGAGCTTCGCTCCGCGTGCCTGCAACACCCGATCCACCTCGGCGAAGATTCGCCCGCCCAGCTTGTGCTCTTCAAGCAGGTGCCGGAATTTGAGCAGTGTCGTCGCGTCTGGAACGGTTTCGCTGCCCAGGTCAATGCCCACAAAACGGCGAAGACTGAGGCTGTCGTACAGCGCCTCTTCGCACGCAAGGTCTGCAAGGTTGAACCAGTGCTGCACAAAGTGAATCCGCAACATCCGCTCCAGCGCGATCGGCGGGCGACCGTTGCCGCGTTTCGGGTAATACGGCTCGACCGCCACGCACAGTTCGGCCCACGGCACGAGACTGTTCATCTCATCGAGAAACGCCTCGCGTCGCGTAGGTTTGCGCCGCGCTCCAAATCCCGCGCATTGATCGACCGCCATCGCCAGTGTCAGTTGCTTCATCGTTTTTGCTTTTACCGTCGCATGTCCACGCTATAACGCATGACAGCCATGAGTGGTGGACTTGATCAGCATCGCCCTAACCGGGCGGCAATGGTATCTGCATAAGGCGCAGCATGAGGCAAGAACCGTTACGCAAGAGAAAGTGCCGCCCTATTCTGTTCGCTTAATTGCGGCGGAAGCCAAGACCGGGAAGAAGGCATCTTACGAAGGCGGCATCGAGGAAGCCTACTGGATCAGGTTTCGCGACGACGGTATGGTCGAAACCAATTGTACAAACAACCAGACCGCTCATCCTGAAGACGTTCTCTTTTCGCAAGGCTGCGCTGCCGGCTGGACGCCGGCCTGCGACGGAAAGCTGATCACGGTTAAGAACGGTAGTCTGTTTCCACTCACCTTTGTTGCCGAGCAGGCAAAGTTCACAGTGAGTATCAAGCAAAACAAGCTTGTTCTAAGCCGTCAGGAGGGTTCGCATCTCACGATGGTTGAAGGCAACTTTGACGCAGAATAGGCCTTCTGCTACAAATTTCAGCGCCGACTCCGCGACTACTATCGATTCAGCCGGCCGCCCCGTCCATGGTTAGACATTCCGCCCTGTGCGACTCAAGATTTTCACCTGCGTGTGCAAACCGGGCGCGAATGATCGTAATATCTTCCCTCCGCTAGCCGTCTGATGGGCTGCCATCGCCACCTCACACCCGCAGTTGTTGCGTTAGCTTGATACAGGGTCCGTCCTTACCGGCATTCGTTAGGCTCGACGAACTCATTCCTTGCAGCGTCCAAGCCCCTCTGCGTATCATGCACAAAAAACGTGGGCCGGCGTCTCGCCGTCGAGCAGTGCACGTGGCGAGTTGAGCCAGAATGCACGCCACCGCCCGCCACGATCCTCCGCGTGACCGGGCAACAGCCTCGACAGATCTTGGACTTCGGCGCGCAGCGCGCCGTGAGAATTGAACTGACGGTCTGGATAGCGGTAAGCGCACTCGGGCGCTTACCCACGGCTAACATTGCTCCGATCGAGCGTAAATGCTCGGCGTATTGATCCGGCTTGTTGCTGGGCGGAACGCTCGCACCTTCAGCCACGCATCTGGCGTCCAGCCAGTCCTTCGCGAGAAGTTCGTCGCGGAAGTCGATCGATATCCGATGGCTTTCATCTGCGACACCCGTGCCAGAATGAAGGCGCTCTGATAACTATCGCAATTAAAATCTCACCTGAATGATTCGACATTGGAGTGGAATGCTCACATGTCCGTCTCGTAGGCGAGGCATGCAGAATAGTCGGGAATATCCCGAATCCAGCAGCACTTCATAGCCCGTAGCGCATCGAGAGCATGCGCTTCGGCGGCTACTTGCGGTGAGAGTGATGTTCGCTCGACCGCACGCAGATCGATAGTCAATGCCAGCAGATTTTCAGTGATTCCCAGACCCAGCGCCTTCAGCAAAGCCTCTTTGGCCGTCCAGCAACGATAAAATTCCTCATGTTGCGTGTCCGGCATTGAGACTTCTATCATCTTACGCTCGCCCGGCGTACAAACGAGTGTTGCCAGTTCACGCCATGCGATGGCCTTGTCAACAAGCTCAATATCAACACCAACCACACGTTTGCGCGATATCGCGATCAGAGCATGAGCTCCAGAGTGAGACACGTTGAACAGCAGTCTTCCGCGTATGGAGGACGCAAGCTCTGGCTTTCCGCGGCTGGTCGTACGGATCTTCACCTGAACCGGATCGATTCCCCAAAAAACTCCCAGCAACTCCCGTAATACAGAGCGTGTCAAGGAAAAACGAACCTGATCCGCCGTATTGCGAAAGCGTGTGGCTTTTGCCCGCTCCTCTGCATCGAGAAATGGCATATCGGAAGCGCAGTTCCCTGTGAAGCGCAGGGGTACATGCCAAACACCGATATCGTCCGGGAAACCACCTCGAGCAGCAATTTGGACAGCCCGAGACGACAGTGCGTTCAAAGCAAACATATTTGATTGTGCCTCGTTTTGATGTACAGCATCCCATGTGACGTCGACCGCGGCGAGCATGATTTCGCTTTCGATAAGAATGCGCAATCTGATTAAAGAGTGACGGCGTCAACGAATATTGTGCGCCCAAAATCAAGCCGACGGTACCTTTGTATGTCTTATAATTAGTACAGCTTTCGTATCGCGTCTCGTCTTACCGTTGCCGCTGGGTCCTCCACCGGCATGGCCACCCGGCCTGCCCATACGCCACCACAATCTGCCCCGCCCAATACCGCACGATCTTCTTGCGGACCTCCCGTTCGCGTCGGCAAATCGCTTCGAAAAACTAACACGCACTTCTCCTAAAGTGGACCACACAAAGCGACATGGGAATGATGCTCAACGGTCGCGGCAAGCCTTAGCAGTACAACGCCGGCGAATGCTTCCAATGGCAAGATCAGAAACGAATGGCGTAGCGCGGTATCGCTTGGCCCAGCTCGCTTACAGCCTCACATAGTGCATTCACAACTTCGACAAGCTCATGCTAAGGCGCAGAATCTGACAGACACTGCTTGATCACACGCCGAAGACCGTGAAAGTGGTAACGAAGTTTTTCTTCTGTGATGAGCGCGAGGAGAGATCGAATTGAATGACGACCGTCGGTGCGAAGTCTGTTGGTCGGTCGATTCTCACCGCGAGTGTCAAAGAAGAAACGACTCTCTAGAATTCGAAGATCATGACCTTGGCCGCTTCACGTTCGGCATGTCCGTCATGCACAACTCACGCGGGCGTTGACCACTAGCCCATGGCGGTTGTCGGTCAGCGTGTGACCCATGAAACGCAGTTCGCTGGCCGTCTTGCCCTTGCGGTAAAGCCGTGCGTCGGGATCGGTCGTCGACTCGTGCGTCTCGTTGCTCCGCTTGCTGCCCTTAAGGTCGCCCTCGCCGCTACCAGCGTCGTTATCCCTGTCGTCACCGTCCTGCGCACAAAGCTCTTGTGTCCTGCCCACGCCTGGATCACCGTGCCGTCCACGCTGAAAGTGCTCGCCCGACAACCAGTTCTTCTTCTGCGCGATGGACAGCACTTCATTGAAGAATTCGACCACCGCATCGTGGTGGATCAGACGCTCGCGGTTCTTCGTGAACACCGTCGGCACCCACACCGAATCGTCCATCGATAGACCGATAAACCATCGAAAAGGCAGGTTGTATTGCGTTTGCTCCATGAGCTGGCGCTCGGACCGGATGCTGTAAATCACCTGCAGCAGCATGGCCCGCAGCAGTTTCTCCGGCGCGATGCTCGGGCGGCCGCCCTTGATGTCAGCCTCATACATTCCGGCAAACAACCGGTCCATCTTCGCCAGCGCCTCATTCGCCATGATGCGAATCGAGCGCAGCGGATGCAAGCCCGGAACGAAATCGTCCAGCTTCCGCACAGAAAACAGACTTTCGGTGAACGTGTCGGCGCCGCGCATGATCTCCTGAGGGACGGGTGAGCTTCTCACATCAACGCTTTTACTATCCGTCGCGATGACTTCCGCGCGAGGTATTTCCGCAACCTGCTAGCTAGTGAATCCCACAAACTATTCCTTGGAATGTTTTCCGATGCCAAGGTAATCCGCGATAAACCAAAGTTCAGGCGGAATTCACCTTGACCTCATCCCGTTCGCGACCGCGGCTGTCGCGGTATAGCGCCGTCATCTGGGCGGTCTTGTGGCCGAGCAGAGCCTGAGCGAACTCGGCGCCGAACTCGTCGCCGTACAGGCGTGCGGCTAGTGACCGGATCTCGTGGAACGTCGGCGGCGTTTTGCCTTCCGGCACTGCGACCTTCGCCGCGTCACGGTATGTAGCGAACATGGTCGAGAAGCTGCCGAGCTTCGGGCTGTGTCCTGGCTTCGCCGTGCCCTTGTGCCGCACGTGGTGAATCATGTGCTTCGAGACGATGTCGTCGCGGCACTCGCGGATGACGTCCTCGATCGTCAGACCGCCGAGCGCCTTCAGGCCGATCGTCACCGGGATCTTCAGCTTTGTACGCCCTTGGCTCTTTCGCTCCTCGACCCAGAGGAAGCCGTCCTTGACGTCGTTGAACTCCATACCCTTGACGTCCTCGCGGCGCTGGCCTGTGATCAGGGCCAGCATGAACGCGCGCGCAGCCCACACGTTTTCCGGCTGCTTCTTCGCGTGCTCGACGATCGACAGGAATTCGTCCAGCGTAAACCGGTCGCGCGCGACTTCGCTCTTTGGATTGCGCAGCGCGATGACCGGTTTCTTGCCGGGTTTGATCAGTCCCTCGGCGATCGCTTCGTTGAGCATGTCGATCAGGCGGCTGCGCAGCCGCGACGTGTGCGATGCGCTGACGGCTGCCGTGTTCGCCTTCAGCCACTCGCCAATCTCCTTCGGCTCGACCTGCGGCACCGGCTTGCTGGCGAACGGCGCGGCCTTGATGATTTTGAGATGGCCGCGCAGGATCTGCTCGCTCTTTGGGCTGTTCTGGCGCTCCGCATAAACGTCGGCATAGCGATCGCACCAGCTCGCGAACGTCATGTCGGCGCCGAACACCCGCTGCATCAGGCCCGTGTCGCCTTTGCATCGCTCCAGCTCGGCATTGACGACGCGCTTGCGACGCGGCGACCTTGAAGTCATAGCCGAGCCCGAACGTTTCGCCCGTCGACGGGTTGCGGAACCAGTAATAGTCGTTCCCGTTCTTGTAGAGTTGTCCGGCCAGTTGCGCCGGGCAGCTTGACGACGCCTAGCGGCCATTTGCCATCCTTTCGATGCGCTCGGCGACCGGGTCGACGTACTCGGCGTTCGGCTTGCAGAAGTACTCGCGACCGACCTTGCGTGGCACCGGCCGGATGCGACCGTTGCGGATCCAGTTCATCAGCGTGTTGCGATGCGGCTTGTGCTTGCCGAAGATCGTTTCAGCCCAGACGGACAGTGGAATCAGTTGCGCTGCTAGGTGATACCCCAGGTTTTCTCGTTGTTTCGATTACTCGTTGTGCTGCTTCGGTCATGCTAGGATTTGCCAAAATTCGAGGGAGATCGCCGATGCCGCAACTTGAAAGTGTGATGCCGTTTATCGAGGCCGCATTCGATGCAGAAAGCAATGTGCGGCCGGGAAATCCTCGACACTTTCTCGTGACGCGTCGCATGCCGTTGCCGGAGCGTCCCAATCGGTTCGCGCGCGAAATCGTTGTCGTGATTGAGTGTACCGGCTCGGATTGACTGGACACGGTTTTGCAACTCAGGCGGCCTCTTTCAGGGTGGCTGCCTGACGGGCTTCATGGGGTGACATGAAGCCCAGTTTTTCAAGACGCCAGTGGCGATTGTAACGATCCTTGAACTCGACGACCGCAGTCCGGACTTCCTCAAGATTCCTGAAGATGCGACCGTGAATGGCCTGTTCCTTTAGCGTCCGGTTGAAGCGCTCGGCGACGCCATTCGTTTGTGGCTCGGCAACGAAGGCGAAGCTCGGCGTGACGCCCCAGAACCTGATCTGGTTCAGGAAGTCATCGGCCGTGTATTGCGAACCGTGATCCATGCGCAGCGTCAGGCCCCGACCGACCTCGGCACCCGTGCCGCCGAATTCGCCCAGCAGTCCCTGTGCGATCGGCTGCAAGGCGGCGAACCGGTTGCCCGTCTTGACCGCATGGATGCCGACGCAGCAGGCGTCGCAATGATCGACCGCCGAGAATACCCAGACCCAGCCATCATCCACGGTCTCGACCCGCACGCCGTCGGTGCCCCACATTTCGTTCGGGCGGTTCGTCGTGATCGTGCCGTCATGCAGGGCAGCCTTGCCCTGGGGCCGACGATGCGGTGACAGCAAGGCGTTCTCCCGCATCAGCCGCAGCACACGGGTGCGCGAGACGCGGATGTCGCGCAGGATCCGCAGCCGCGCCCATACCTTGCGATGACCCTCGCCGGTAAAGGGCGAGGCCGCCAGATCGGCCCGGATGGCCTCCAGAAGGGCAGCGTCCGGCATCTCTGGTTTCGGACCGCGCCGCTGTGCCACGAGTGGCACCACGTTGCCCGACTCGCGCGCACGACCGGCATAGATCGTCGAACGCGGAAATCCGAGCACCCGGCAGACCCGCTGCAGCCCATAAGGCTTGCCGGTGCCAGTGGAGATCGCGCGGCTCATTTCGACGACCTCCGGTTGCCTAAAGGGTGTCGGGCCTGCCTTTCCTTGCGTAGGATCTCGACTTCCATGACCAGCTCGCCAATGCGCCGGGTGGCCTCGCCAAGTTTTGCCTCCAGCGGATCGCTCTCGCGCTCCTTGAGGCCGGCATCCATACCGGCCAGGGCACGCTCGCGCCATTCCTCGAGCCGGTATATCGGCACCGATACCTCGCGCGAAATGGCATCCACTGGCTCGCCGCGCAACAGGCGCAGGACGACTTCCTTCTTCCGGTTGGCCGACCACCGCTTCACTTCGGCGACCGCGTCGGGGGCGCTTCCAGTCGCGCTACGCGCTCCTTCCACCGCCCCCGGCACAACCTCCGCAACATTCGACTTATTCGGCATGTTCAACTCCGTTTCCAAACACAGGTTTTACCCCAAATTCGTGTCCAGAAAAATCGGAGGCGGCTCATTGTCGTGATTGAGCGATCCGTAGAAAGCGAAATACTTGCCGCGAGCGATGACCGGATGGGACAGGTCATCGGTCCTCATATTCAGCGTGCGATCCCTACAAAGTTGGCTGGCTACAGCCCTGCTGAGCAAAATCACGAACCGTTCCTCGTGATAATCGGCATGGAATCGATCGGCTTGTAAAGCGAGTCCACGCTCCATCGCTCTTCTCTGCGGATGCCGGCAGGCATTTGATGCCCCTGAGGTGAAGGATGGTGTATGCTGATTTAATGCGCCGCGCATCAACCGCGTCGGAGGGCAACATGGAACGATGCCTTGCTTGCGAGTTGCTGGTTGGCATGCCTTCGACAGTGCAACCACACACAAACCTTCAGCGACTTGGAACTGGCATTTTCGGAACGCCGAGAAAGCCAGTAAAGCATTACGTCCAATACCGTTGTAAGACCTGTGGTGCTTGGCTGCATCAGAACACGCGCCAAGGATCGCCGGCCGGAATGTGGTCGGCGTGCGAATCAAGCGTGCCCGCCGTGGCGATCCGCGAAGAACTGGTGCCTGGGCTTGACTGGAAAAGCGCGGCAGAAGCCGCATCGCCGCGACGGCCACGTTAATCATTTCGCGAGAGCGCCTGTTCCCGCTCATGCTTGACCTCCCTTCTCTGCGCTTGCAGCGATAGGGTTCGCCACGCTTACCGACAAGTACCTCCGACGCGGCACACATCGTTCGACGCGCCAGCTCGAAGATGCAATCCAGCACTACCTTGACGTCTACAACGCCAATACCCAGCCGTTCATCTGGAGCAAGTCGGCCGACGAGATCCTGGCCAGTCTCGAACGGTTTTGTGTACGGGTTCAGAAGGCCGTGGGATGAATGCCATGAATATCAATACCGACGCCATCGACGAAGCCGCCCTCGCACTTCTCTACCTGACTCTGCACGATCAGTACCGCGCGTGGAAAGGCTTCGACTGGGATGTGCTGAATCGCCTCTACGAAAAGGGCTTCATTTGCGACCCGGTCAACAAGACGAAGTCGGTGGTCTTCACCGAGGAAGGGTTACGTGAGTCCGAGCGGCTTTTCAGGCAGCATTTTGCTATCCCGGACCGCACGGATTAATGCAACAACTTCTAACTCACGACACTAGAAGCACATCCTGGTCGTCTGCTTCAAAGGCTCCTTCCTAAAGCTTTCCCATAGGTCTTTCGCGCGGCGGATGTCTGATGCTTGAGCGGACTTGTCGCCGCCAGATAGCAGCAGGTAAACCACTCGTCCCTCGAGCGTAATAGACGCGATACCAGTTCCTACATCAATGCGCATTTCTGAGACACCATCTCCGAGATCTTTGCAATCCCCGAGATTGCCCTGCTCAGCGCGCTTGATTCAAATCATGATCGCCGCTCTGGCCGTCAGATCCTTCAGGTTCGCTAGCAGTCAGAAAATTCTTGGATGCGGGTGATCGTGTTCATTGCATTGGAATGTATTCGATTGGACACAGTTCCGCGATCTTTTTATGACGGCCGACCTCTGACACGGGCGGGCCATAAAAAAAGCCCGCCTCAGTAGGCGGGCTTAATCCATATATCAGGAGGAGACATGGAGGAGATGATCGAAGCATAAACACTAGTCAACATTCCTGCAGCGGCCCAGCCACAGTGTGACGAATGCGACACCGCGTTACAGGATGCCGGAATACACGACGCATACCGCAAATTTGCCCGGTCAGAAGGCGTGGTGAGGATGAGGACGATGACGACGACTGAGAAAAAGGCCGGGCGTCCTGATAAAGCGCCCGGCAGTCCAAACGCGCCGTTCTGAACGGGGGCCACATCCCACCGTCTAGAACCGGCTGCCATGCTTATTGAGGGCAGCATTCGCCATACCTGAAAAGTTCGCTACTCGCTAGGGCGCGTCAGGCCGTAGGAAAAGCGTCGCGACGCCGGTGTGCAACTGCGGAACCACGGCCAGCGAGCCGGGGCTGTCCACACGTCAGTGTGGGCAGCACAGTTGTGCACGGACGGGCGCGGCATGCCCGCGACCGAAAGTTATCCCCTTATGCGCATTGACGGCTTGGCAACTGTTTCTATTGTCCTTTTCTTGGGTCACATGACGCTTCTGTGAAAGTTGTGCACCGAAAAGGTGGATGAACCTGTGGACAACTTATAGGGTAACCGCTGTAAGCGTTTGATTGCATGCGAGATTGCTGCAATGCGCTACGAAACGGCACGCTTGGCCACTGTTCCGTAGGGTCCGGCATGGCACCGGGCAGCTAAGTGATACGCCGCTGCCACAGGCGAACGCCCATGCGATGGTATTGCCGGTCGCCGTGCCGATCCCGGCCACGAGTGCGCGGCGCCGCACACGTGCGCGACTGGCATCATCGCCAACTGAAGAGCGGCGGCACGCTCGAAGATGCGGCGGCGATGACGCGTCCCCCGCACCACTAAGTTCTATGACCGGCGCCGCGATGACATCACTCTCGATGAACTTTACGCAGCGGATTCGCAACGCACACGTATGGTCAGGGCAGCATGCGCCTCATGCCCGGGTTTGAGCTTCACCTGTGTTTGCCGTGGGAGTGCGAAATCCCATCAGCCCGGCGGATGACGGCGCTTGCGAGGTTTGGAACCTACAGTGTCCGGCTCGTGCATCCGGTAAGCATCCATGAGACGGTACAGCGTAACTCGCGATATGCCCAAATCGCGCGCGGCCTCCCCGTATCGTCCGCGATGCCGTAGCAGCGCCCGTTCGATTGCCGCTCGCTCGGCTGTCTCTCTCGCCGAGTTCAGCAATAATGGCACTTGACCCGCGACGTGATCCAGTTCGAGATCCTTCGCTGTAATCAGTCGTCCGTCGGTCATCACGACCGCCCGCCGCACCCGATTTCCCAGTTCGCGCACATTGCCGGGCCAAGTGTATCGAAGCATCGCATCTATGGCATCGGGCGAGAAGCCCTGCAGCCGCCTACCCGCCTCCCTCCGGAAATGGCTGAGCAAATGAAAGGCAAGCAGTTCGATATCGGTGCCTCGCTCGCGCAGCGGTGGCTCGACGATACGCAACACGCAAAGCCGGTGATAAAGATCCTGTCGGAAGCGCCCTTCAGCTATCGCCGATTCCAGGTCGACGTGCGTCGCGGAAATGAGGCGGACGTCGACATCAATGGATTCCAGCCCGCCCAGGCGTTCGATCTTGCGCTCCTGCAAAAACCGCAGGAGGCTAGCCTGGCTGTCGATCGGCAGGTCACCAATCTCGTCCAGAAACAACGTGCCTCCGCTAGCCGCTTCGACACGCCCTATCCTGCGTTGCGTCGCACCGGTAAAGGCGCCGCGTTCGTAGCCAAAAAGCTCAGACTGAACAAGATCGCGGGATATAGCGCCGCAGTTAATTGCGATAAACGGAAAATTACGACGAGAAGAGCGGCGATGAATTGCAGCAGCTGTCAGTTCTTTCCCCGTCCCAGACTCCCCTGCGATGAAAACGGGGGCATCCGTTGACGCTATCTTCTTTATCGATCGAAACATTGCCAGCATCGATTCGCATGCCCCGATCATCTCGCCTTCGGCAACCGAATGTATGAAATCTTCCCGTGGCGGTCCAGATAACTCAACCATTCCGTGCGCATGTCCAACAGCTCTGCCCACCCTTTCGGGGATGAACGGTACTGTCACGTAGTCTGAACAGTAGTCGCGCACGAGGTGTCGCAGTGTCGCATCGCCGAGTTGTCCCGGCGAGACAATCGCAACCCAACCGACATTGGGCATTGAAAGGCCTGTCTCGAGCGCCTCGATCTCGTGGGACGGCAACCCCGCTGCAAGGTCGAGTAGTCCACCAGCGGCCTCGGCGTCATCGGCGGCCTTCTTTGCATCCTTCGATGATCTGACTGCTTTCACATCCCAGTCGCGTTCCTCGAAGTATTGGCGGATCTCGGAGCTAGGTTTCGCTGACAGGTATATCAATCGTCGCAAATTCATACACTGAGCCCTTGCTGAACTTAGAAGCTAGGCGTGTCGCCAAGGTCGTCCTTTTCACTCGCGCTCTCCCCGATTTTGACGTATTCGACACCATTCACCGCAGCAAGAAAAACTTGATGTCCGAATGTCCAGTCACCGGTGCCCGGATCCTGAAAAACTGTCGCGAACGTTGAACCGCTCTTGATAGCCGACACCACGTCCTGACGGAGGTATTCACCACTTTCGTCTACCGCGATTCCGTTGTCTATCGCGAGTCTGAGACGAATGATACGCGTTTGCGTCGCATCAAAACGCGCTTCATAGATGAGGTAATCGGCCCATCTGTCTTCCATCTCTCCCTCCGGATCTCAAGAACCCCACGCTGTGCCGACGTACTCATTGTCACGTTTCCAAGATCGCATATTTGCCGCAGAGCATCACATGATTATGCGATATAGTCGATAAGTATTATTTAGTTCACGCGTACTACATAATATATCGATGCCAGCTAACACCTGCCAACCTTCAGATAAGCCTGTTACATACTGAGCTTGCTGCCTGGCCATATCGGCAACTTTCTTAGCCTTCCTATCGGCACATTCTTCTCTGACTTTAGCTGGGGCCCAATGCGGGCGCCACGCTCGGCACGTCGGCCGTTGCCGCGACCGCAGTGGCATCGACCACGCAGTCGCAGACGACCCTGCGCGCTGCCAGTGGCCATCTGCAAGCCGGCGCTGGAAGAGGCGGCTGGGATCGCAGTCAAATTGACCGCTGATATTCTGCATATTTCCGACGCTGATGCTGGTATTGCTGGGTCCGGCCTTTAACGGCTGTTCGATGAACCATGCCTCATCAAAAACGAAGCGTAGATGCTCCAATGATGCATATCCACGACGGAACGACACGTGCCTACCGGCCCTTGCCTTCTCTGCGGTCAGGAATCTGATCTCCAATTGAGCCATATCCTTCCAGTATTTGCTTTCCGCTGGCCGAGGGAGTCGGCAGGAAACGGTCACGTTCGAATGAGCCTGCAGCCTAATCAGCGGGCTCCAAGACGGAATTAAACGGCACTGATTATGCTCACCGTGTGAGACGGTACTCAGCCGATCGGAAAGATCATTCGCTACGCAGTTCTTCCATCCATACCTCGAAACATCTGACAAACGCTTCCATTACGGCGCGTGGCTGATTCACTTCTGTACATCCTCTCCTTGGCGGGTACTCCGTTTTTTATATCGAAGAAGAGGCGATTTCCGACTACCCGTCGGAGGTCTTCGGGCTGCGTTTGGTGAGTACATTAACGGCAAGGCAAACCGCATGGCAGCCCTACTTGTGATCATGTCCGACCACCAACACAAGAAAGTCGATGTCGAGTCGCTCGAAAAAAATGGCATCGCGCTAGTCGCGCGGCAGGACGGCCGACGATTTCAGCGCTTGCTCACGCATGCGCACCAGCGCTGCAAAAAACGAGTCGTCTTCAAAACCAACGTCAGGGTGCGCCCACGTAACAACCCATGTTGATCGCCCGCTCTTCCGGTGCGACGAAAATGAATCGCGCGGCAAGCAGGTCCGGATCTCACGGCGCGCGCAAACGTACCATTGGAAGCAATCGGCCTTCCGGCCGAGGGCGACGTGGTGCGATTAAACTACCGCGACGCCGTTACGCCTGCAACCTGACGCAACTTTGCTGCTGCGACAGCGAACAACGACTTCTTAAGCTTTCCTTAAGGTCGTGCGCGAATGCAGCCGGATGTTGTGGCGAGTGCGCGGAGTGCGTCATACGCGCTTGCTTCATAAACTTTCTCTGTTATGAAACCCACCCCATGCGAAGCTGAACAATCCGCATGCGATAACGGACGCGGTCTTCCCGCCGACTTGTGAATCTCCGGTCGCCCGTCGCGACGCAATCTGCGTGAGGCATTCTTTAGCGGCGCCCGGAATATCTGATCCCTCGACCCGTTTACTCGACACGTCTCTCACGGCATCCGATTTGCCGATTTCACCCAGCCACATCGCATCGCGGGTTGCCCACCGCGAGGCAGCGTCATGCCCTGTGACAGGCGACCCGCTGCCCGACCATGGACACGCCGCGACTCAACTTTCAATGGAGGCTAAACCACACATCGTTACCTGACTGCAAATCTGTCCGTCGAAGCGGGTCATCCTCAGGAGGAGTCATGAAATCGTTATTCAAGCCCCGCAGCTTCAGACCACTGGTTTCTCGTGCTGCCAGCCTGTCCGCTGCCGGCTTCATCGCTGCGTTGGCCGCAGGCCAGGCATGCGCGGAACAGCCGCCGCCACCTTGCCATCCGAATCCGAACGCTGCCGCTGACGGCGCGCTGGTGCGTCAGCGCGGCGACATCGCGCACCTGCCGGATCCGCTGCAGGATCTCCTCGAAAGGATGGCCGAGCGACCCCATTCCTATTTGCCCATTCAGGCCTTTGCGGAGGCCGACAAACCGAGCCAGCTGTTCCAGTATTACCTGCTGTCCACAACAGGATTCGAACCCAATCCGTTCACGGCACGATTCCTGGGCATCAACGACCAGGCGATGCTGACGGCAACTGGCGCCGACTGCGGCTTGCCAACCATCGGTGCGGTGCGCCTGGTGGTCGAACCGAAGCCTGGGCTGCCCACTGATCCCAACAACGTTCGCGCCTTCATCGATGTATTTACCGACCTGTCAGATCTGTTTGTGATTAACAACGAAAGCGGCTGGTACGAGGGCTGGATGATCCACGATTTACACGTGCCGGATGTCGCACCACCCCGACCCGACGGGCACGCCCAGTTCGGCACAATGACAGCCGCGGACGCGGCCGCCTTGCATGCGATGGGCACACACAACAATGTGCCGGGCCGGCTATTCACAATGGATGGCAGGGCACCGCATTTGCCTGACGCTTACGACCACTTCCCCGACCGCCAGACCAATATCGTGCCGATCCAGCTAAGCATGGGGGCGCTTAACTGCATGCAGCAGTCTGATTGTCACGGCTACTGGGAATTCAACTACACAACCAACTGGATCCATCCACTCTACGAGTTGCCTTTTACCGGCGGGATCCCCGGTACCTTTGAAGCGGGCAAAGTTGGCGCGCTCTCGTCACTGATTCCGGGCTCTGGACCGGCAGGCGTGAAAAACAGTCCGATCGACTATGGCGACGATCCGAACAATGCGGCTCCGCTGGGCGGTGCAGGTCCGCGCGACCCCGACCGATTCGACGCGGACGTCGATAACCAGCGGGAATACCGCCAGCGCTTCATCCCGAGCGGGCTGGCCCACGAGATCTACCTGGACACCTATTTGCGAGTGGCATCGTTCGAGCATGGCACGCCATTCCCGCAGCGCTTATACGACGCCTATGTGGCCGAAGTCAAACGGGTCGATACCAATGGCGACGGCGTAATATCGGCACGCGAGGGAGACGTGGATACTGCCAGCGATGGGTTCCCGGACAATGCGCGCCTGTTCTTACCGGCGACTTCGTTCCGTCGCTTTGCCGTGACGCGCGAAATCAATGACGGCTTCCTGGCACCGCGGTTCGCGCCCAGCCAGCGGGCGTGGGTACTTACTGGTGCCGCCATAACGGTAAGCCCGCCTCGGCCTGCGTCTGCGGGTCGCGATAGCGACGACCGTTGAAGGCAACCCGTCGACCTGACGGTATGTCTCCTGAATTGCGTGACGTTCGAACCGTACTGTGCGCTCTCCAGGTAGACGATAGGGTCGCCCAAAAGGCGACCCTATCGTTGCTGCCTTCCGTTGATGCTCATCATTCAACGGAAAGTGGCGAAGACAAGACTGTCATGGTGACCAAGGGTGAGACAGGTCGGGATGCGTCGGTCTGCCGTGTTGCTTTCAGATAATCGGGCGTCGCACATGTCACTCACGATGCACGGCCAAGCGGATGCGCGATTAGCGAGAGCTCGTCGGCGTTGCGGCCGCGGACGACACAATCCACGTTCTCGCCAATGAGATCGACCCGCCGGTCGTTCACGCCGAGATCGACACGTATGCCGGGATATCGCGCAATGAACTCGGGCAGGACGGGGATCAACACGCAGCTTGCGTTCGCCGAGCCGATGTCGATGCGCAGCCGTCCGCGCGGACGCTGATGTGCGCTGGCAAAACTCGAGTCGATCGGACGGCCTGGGCTGTAGCCGCCGGGTCCCTGATCGCCACCGGGTCCAGCATTGCCGTAACGTCCAGAAGCAGCGGCTGCGCCGCCCGTTGTCAGTGGCGTAAAGGAACCCGCGGGTATGCCGTTACGGGACCGGTACAGCGTTGCCACGGTTACGTTGCCACCATTGCCGCGCGCCAGGTATTCCGGGGGCACCATCGTCGCCTTTTCCCCCGTCACCACCAGTCGCCCAGCCAGGGTGCGAAGTCCAGATTTCGCCCGGTTTGGCTTTGTGTCCTCCCCATCAATTTGGTGCCATCGGTGCATTGGCTTGCGCAATGTAACCACCGCACATGCATGTGAATTTGCATAAGTCGAAAGTGCTGCATCGCTGATCTCATCCGACGATCCTGTTCAGCTTAAATTCCCACTCAGTTTGCTTTCGAATGCCCTACTCTGCCGGTCGGCTTTGAGGTGCCGCACGCATAAGCAAGGAATATGTGAGGCGTTGGCTCGTTTACGTATAAGCGGCTTTTCGTTTGAAGCATTGCAGACCATCTGAGTTTGCCCAGCCGCCCTCGCAGCTGGGGTGGTCCCTAAATGAAGGAGGTGCCCCATGAAAGCTCCGCGTCAATTCTCTGCCTTCGAATCAACCACTCAGCTTCTCCACTCGTCGAAACTGCATTCGCTACCCCGCTTCATGCCCCGGCATTTACGCGGCGCTGTGTGTGGAATCGGTCTCGCTGCATTGTCGTTGGGATCCTCCGTTGCAATTGGAGAGCCGATCCTTCCACCGACATCCACTGTCGCATCGACGGTGCCTAACAGGGGCGATGTCAATCCGTACGGCATTGCGTTCGTGCCCAGCGGCGTGCCGTCGTGGAGCACACTGAGCCCAGGAGACGTCGTGGTGTCCAACTTCAACGCCGCGTAGAACAAGCAAGGCACGGGGACGACCATCGTGAAGCTCGTGACCGACAGCAAGCCAGTAGCCTTTTTCCAAGGACAGAATCTGGGCCTCACCACCGCACTTGCAGTGCTTAAGAGCGGCTTTGTGCTGGTGGGCAATCTTCCCACGACGAACGGCACGAACATTCGCCCACCCGGCTCGCTATTGGTCATCAACCCCCAAGGCAAACTCGTTGGTGAACTGAAAGATTCCACCCTCCTGGACGGTCCGTGGGATATGACGGTAGCCATCGATCAGGGGCCGCGAGTCACGGCGTTCGTCTCGGACGTGTTGAACGGAACAGTGGCAAGGATCGATATCAACATTGGGGACAGCGGCGCGATGCTTTCGGGTAGCTCGCACATCATCGCGTCCGGCTACGCGCACCGAACCGACCCCGCGGCGCTCGTTGTCGGCCCGACGGGACTAGCCTACGACGCGCCCCATGATGTCCTCTATGTCGCATCAACCGGTGACAACGCGGTATTCGCAGTCTCGGGCGCGCTGGCGCTCAAGCACGATGGTGGCATGGGAAGGCTGATTTATCAGGACAACACCCACCTTCACGGGCCGCTGGCATTGGCGCTCGCGCCCAATGGAGATCTGGTGACGGCGAATGGCGACGCAGTGAACCCCCCTGATCCGCAGCATTCGAGCGAAATCGTCGAGTTTACGCCCGGCGGTACTTTCATCGCGCAGATGCAGGTCGATCCGGCAGCGGGTGCCGCATTCGGCCTCGCGTTCGGACTCAGCAGCAGTGGCCAGTCACAGTTCGCGGCAGTCAACGACAGCACGAATACAGCGACTGTCTGGACGTTGCGCCCGAGCAGTGGCAACTGACGGATGAAGAGAGTGGTTCCGAGCGCTTAAGCTGTCTCGCGTCGAAATTGACTGAACGTCTGATGTTTATCTCCAGGCGGTCATTCGACGCGAACCGTGACTGGACGCTAGTTTCTATGTTTGTAGGATTGGGCGCGACGACGGTTGGGACGGCGGCGCGTCGCCGCGCAACGCGTCGTCGAGCGCCCGTGCAACCCCCAGCAAATACGGCTCGACGAGCATGTCACTGTGGCCGCCTTCTACCTCGACGACCTTCAGCCCGGCGCGCGCGACACGTCGCCACAGTGACATCGGATCGGCGCGGTCCACCAACGGAATCAGCGCATCCATATACAGGATCGGTCCGGCGCGATATCGCCGCGGCCGGTATCGCGTCATCGCAACCCGCATGGTCTCGCGCACGCGCCGCTGCATGGGTGGCAGCCCGACGGCATCAGGCGCCGGCTTGTGTGCGGTGCGTCCGAGTCGCAGCCGCATGCGGTCGAGCGCACCAGCGAACTTGCCGCGCATGAATCGTCCGCGCTGCGCAGCCGGCATCTCACGCAGCGTCTGCCACTGCCGCGTGACGTAGCCAACCTGATGACGCAGCCACGCATCCAACGGCAGACAATGTTCGTGCACGTACGTGTCGAGCATGCACAGCAACTCGATCTCCTCGCCCGCGCGATGCAGTTGCTGCGCGATCTCCATCGCGATCAGCCCGCCGAACGAGTAGCCGAACAGCGCGTACGGCCCGTGTTCCTGCACGATGCGTATCTGCTCGATATAGCCGCGTGCCATCTCGACGACGTCCTGTTGCGCAGTCTCCTTGCCTTCGAGAAGACGCGCGATGAGCCCGTACACCGGCCGCGGGCTCTGCAACGCGCCGATCAGCGCACGGCATTCCAGCACCGATCCGGTGACGCTGTGGGCGACGAACAGCGGCGTACCACTTCCAGCGCGCATCAGCACCAGCGATTCTGCCGGGGCGTCGGCCGCATCGTTGACGATGGCGTTGGCAAGCCCGGCGATGGTCGGCGCCGTAAGGAGCGTCGTGAGCGAAATCGTGCGGCCGGTCGCCTGACGCACATGCGTCGCCAGCTCGGCGGCGAGCAGCGAATCGCCGCCCAGATCGAAGAAATTGTCGTCGCGAGCGATCGGGCTGAAGCAGAACAGGCTCTCCCACAGCGCTTGCAGGTAAGGCTCGAGCGCCTCGCGAGTGGTGCCGGGCGGCGGCAGCGTGCGCATCGCGAGATTCAGCGCTGGATGCTGGCGGATCACGTCGAGACATTCGGGGTTGCGCAACGCCGCTGCGTTGGCAACCGGCAGCCCGTTGATCGCATCGCGCGCAGCGGCTTCGGACGGCTTGCCGCTGTGCGTGACCGGCAATGCATCGACCGCGAGGATCACGTCCGGCACGTGCGCTGGTGACGCGCGACGTGCGAGGTCACGGCGCACCTGCGACTGCAGCGCGACGGTGAGCGCGACGCCGTCCTGCAGCACAAGAAGCAGGACAATGCAGCGCTCACGCGAACGCGCCGGCACGCCCGTGCTCACAGCAGCGCCCCGCCCGGCGGCTGAAGTGGGCAAAGCACGCCCATCGACGACCATCGCGTCACGGATACCGGGGATGTCGTTCAGTACACGGTAGATCTCCGCAGGACCGACTTTGACGCCACTCACGTTCAGCACGCCGTCGCAGCGGCCGTGCATGCGCGCGGAGCCTTGCGTCGAGAACTCGACCAGGTCGCCATGTGTCCAGACACCCGGATTCGCCATGAAGTAGGCTTTATGAAAGCGGGAGCCGTCCGCATCGCCGAAAAAACCGAGCGGTCGTGACGGGAACGGATTCGCGCAGACCAGTTGCCCGACGCCGTGCGCGGGCGCGCCGTTCTCCCACGCCTGCACGTCGAGCGCAAGGCTCTTGCATTGCGCCTGGCCGACATACACCGGCAGATTAGGGTTGCCGAGCACGAAGCAGCCGATGATATCGGTCCCGCCGGAGATCGACTGCAGCGGCAGGTTACCAACATGCTCGCGCACCCAGTGATATTGCCCGTCGTACAGCACCGCGCCGGTCGACATCATCGCGCGCAACGCCGAAAGGTCGAATTGACGTGCGGGCTCGAGGCCCGCCTGTTCGCACATCTTCAGGTAAGCCGGGCTGGTGCCGAACATGCTCACGCGCTCGTCGGCGACCAGCTGCCACAACGTATCGACGGACGCGAGCGGGCCGTCATATGTGACGATCTCGACCCCGGACGCGAGCGCCGACAACTGCCAGTTCCACATCATCCAGGCGCAGCTGGTGTGGAAGTAGAGCTTGTCGCCCGCGCGCAGGTCGGTATGCAGTCGGTGTTCCTTCAGGTGTTCGAGCAGCGTGCCGCCGGCGCCGTGCACGATGCATTTCGGCTTGCCGGTGGTGCCTGACGAAAACATGATGAAGAGCGGCTGGTTGAACGGGAAGCGCCGCCAGACGAAGGCCGTTGCGTCGGCTTGGGCGATCAGCGCGCCGAGCGAATGAACCGGCAGCTTGACGTTGCCCGGCAACGGCCCGTCGTCGAGGAAGACGATCCTTTCGAGCGAAGGCAAGGCGGCCGCCAGCCGCGCGACGTTTGCCGCCGGCGTGCGGCCGGTATTGGAGCCCCGGCTTGCGATGTGCGCAAACAGTAGGCGTGGCGAGAGCGGCGCGAAGCGGTCGATCAGCGCGTCGGCGCCCATCTCCGGCGAGGCGCTCGACAGCGTAGCGCCGATCGCCGCGACTGCCAACGCAGTGACCACCGCCTGCGCGTCGTTATGCATCACCGTTGCAACCCGATCGCCGCTGCGCACTCCCAGGCGTTCGAGCGCGCTGGCAAGACGCGCGACGCGCTCGCGCAGCTCGCCGCGTGTGATCCGCACCCGTAGCCCGTCGGCGTGACATTCGCACAGCGCCGGCGCATCGGCGCCGGTGACCCTCAGGTTGAGCAGGTTGTCCGCATAGTTGAGCTCGACGCCGGGGAAGAAGGTGGCGTGCTCGCAGTCGTCGCCGACACAGACCGGCTCGGTCTCGCCGCCGTGATCGATGTCTTCACACCAGCCGAGAAAAAATCGCCAGAAGGTCCGGTACTCGCGTACTGAGAACGCGTGCAGCTCCGCGTAGTCGGCCAGCAGGAGGCCGGTGTGTGCTTCGAGCGCCGCGGTGAACTCAGTGATCCGGGATGCCGCGATGCATCGTTCGGTCGGCACAAACATAACGCGCTCGGCGGAGCCGTGGCGCTCCAGATCTTTCATGATCAGATCCTTCCGTAGCATGCAAGCGCCGCGCTGCGGCGCAGGCCGCTCGAAGACCGGCGTTTGGGGCGCGCAGTTGAGACCCCGGTCGCTTGCGGCGGGATGATTCACTTAGAGATTAGGGTGGGTCACCCGAGTCACCACGTTATTGGTTTGCGATGGTGCGATCTGTTCGTCGCCGAACCAAACTGGCCGGAAGAAACCGTGATTCCGGCGGCCGCTCTGCGTCGCTGGCTATGTCAACCTGGTTTGTGCGACATGTGTCGTGGTCGGCCGCGCGTTATGCGGCATGTAGTAGGCTCTTCTGTGCCTCGTCAGAGCAACAAAGGCCGAAAGGACGAACGCTCTGATGAGCACCTTGTTACACCCCTTGGGAGGGTGTTCGCCACGGACGAACGGGCCCGAGCTCGCGTGACGGGAGCAAGGGCGGCGTTAGCAAGACGCGCAGTGAAGCGAAGGCTTGACGCCGGCCGACACGCAGGAGCGCCTTCTCTACGAACTGGGCAGCGGGCAGTGGAACATTCCCGAGCTGCGCACGCTGCTCGAGCGGGTGCTGTCCGGGAGCAAACCCTTCGAGGACTACGAGGTCAACGCTCCCTTCGACACGATCGGCGCGAGGAACTTCAACGCCCGCCCGATCGGTCGTCACCGCACGCCGTACTCACACCCGCCGGTGCAAAAATTGGCATCGACACGGGGTACAGCGCGACCAAGTTTGCCTAGGCTGCCGGAGGAAGCGAAATCCGCGCAACGAGCAATGCCTTAAATCTATTCGCTGACTGGATCTTGCGGTGAAGACCCAGTGCGTCCACTTTCTGCAGTCGCCTCCTTGGAACCTGGCTTCAAACCTTTAACCGCTGCGATCAAGACTTTTGCAGTGCTCGCGGCCCTATAGCCCAAAAGGCCCCATGTGTTGTTAGCGACATGCATAGACCAAGTATAGCTGCGGTTGCCATGTGTCCAGTAGTCCTTATATTTTTCCGACCCCGGGCAGAAGTCAACATCGTACCCTTGTTCAAACGCCCATTTGATGGCAGCTTCCCATGCAATTGAACCAGGTTTGTACTGACTATACTTCAAGTCGAATCCGGATATAACACCGGTAGCAAGTGGATTGCCGTGGCTCATAATGCAAGCGGAGATCAGCACATCATTAAACTTCACAACGTGTATGCTTGCGGGCGCATTATCACCCCCATATGTGAGCGTGGCTACAAGAAAATTCTCATAGTGCTGTGAGAACAGCCAAGCGCCTTTCTTATTAACCTTCTCGGCCCACTCACGTTTGATTGCAAGAATCCAGTGAATAACTTCAGCAATCCCTTTACGATTCTTTGGATCCATCATAAAAACTTCAAGCTTGCCCTCTTTATCGAGGCGTCGCTCTAACTGACCGGGCTTTTTGTTGAACAACGCACCCAGCGACTTAGTATAGGTAGCCCAATCGCTGTATTCATGTAAATTCGCAATCCAGCAAACATTCTTTTGTGCACTGAGAATATGTTTCTCCCGTTGCGCAATACGATGAATTGCAGATCCTTCGTTCATATACGGTAGGCGTATTAAATCTGCTTTACACTCCGCGCGTACGGCTTTCCAAGCGCGTTCTACCAGCATTGCAGCATCGCGGCGGTCTTCCATCAACGGGCCAGTATAGTCAGCAGAATCTGAACCTAGCGGGAGGAGGTATCTCCAAAGTGCGCGACGATGCGTGACCAGAGGCCACACAAGGCACAGCTCACCGTTCTCATGCATCACTATGCAGTGTAGAGCGCGTCCGCGAGGTTTAGCTACATTAAGCCAAGCTAGCAGAGAAACATCGTAGCGCTGAAAATACCGCCCATTCGCTTTCAGCCACAATAGTTCCCATTCAGACTTGAGCGCAGTGAAGGCCGCTTCATCTCGGATGATATCGAGCCGAATATTACTGTCGTTCATAGTGCCCTCGTTCGGCCCGCCTGCATGTATAGAGGAGGCGGGATCGCGTGAGTGGACTGATGATGCGCGCCAGACGTGGCACGCGCATGACCGATAATTGCGGGCGGGTTGCCGCTCGGTGTTTTCGGGCAACCGCTCGCAGAACTGAAACGCCCTCACGGGTGAGGCGGGGACGTTGGGCTCCGGACGCCGGCTGTTCGAGGGCGACCACCTGGCGTTCCAGCAGGGTGTCAAGCTCTTCGCGGTTCAGGTCGATTTGCTCGCGGGCGGCCTTGACGAGCATCGGAGTGGCGAATTCGTGAGGGCTCAGCATGTACGTGTCTCCGTATTATCTGGATGGACATTGCCGATAAGCATAAGTTACCGTAAAAGCCCCCGGCAATGTCACTACTCGGTAGCTATTTCAGTCATTTGATAACCAAGCCTTGCGAACTCAGCAGCCTTCAAGCCGGGACCCAAAATGTTAAATCGGAATCCCGTCCGGTCGGTATCGGTTCTTGCCCGTAAAGCCACGACGTCTGTTTTTTCCCGCATCGATTGGCATCTGGCTAATTTCCGTTTTTCACTCTTGCCTCGAGACGGTGGCCGGCCGACGGCTTGCCAACCCGCGATGGTTCGGCGGCGAGCTGTTGCTGGCTTCTGCCGGTTTCATTGAAGAACTCGTCCCGCGCGCGAGTGTTTTCACCGGCATGTCGAGGCCATACCGCAGCTGAACCACCAAGGCGACGAGGTGTTCATGTCTGCGGCGCTGAACCTCCTGTGCGAGCAGGGACATCAGGTTGTCGATGTCGGCGGGCACCGGCTCGTCGGCCGCCACTGGTCGGGCGACACCCACCGTGATCTGCGATGGTTCAGGGATTCCACGTTCCACCGACACCGGCGAAGTCGCGCGGCTTGTAATGGGAATCCTCGGGAAGTGAACTCGTCGAGCCCGGTCTGCACGGCACGGTTACGAAACCAGCAAGACGAAACACCTTATACAGCCTGCGATGACCGGTCTGGTGCCGTTCGACCGTGGAGGTCCGTTGTTTGAGGCGAAGCCGCCACTCAAATTGCCACGTGACGGTAATGGCGAGTGTCGGCTTGTGGCCGGATCTCTGCCGCTTCAGCAAGCGACGCAGCGCACGCCGCACTGGACCCAGGCTGAATTGGTTGTGGTAGCAACCTCGTAGCAAATTCCAGCGAGGAGGCAAAGGGCACTGCAGAGGCTCGAGACAGGAACACCGATATGAGCCCCCTCACGGCAATAGGCGATCCGATCGAGGGAGTCACACCTGATGCGCTCGTTGGATAAAGCGCAAAAACTCATGTATTAGCGTGCTGACCGTCAGGGTTGGCCGGTGACGGCACGAGCTTACATGGAGGCCTCGGCATCGGTTCGTCGTCCACGAATGCAGCACCACAACGCAAGGCGAACGTGTACGCCGATTGCCGGTTCGCAAAATGCCCGAGATCCCCGAGCGAGGTCGCTTCCCCGTCTTCCTCGAGAATGGAAACTCGTGCGACAAACGTCCTGCCGCTCCTTGCGACCGACGGCTGAATCGCCACCCCGTGATGATAGAAAAACATGAAGTCTCCGGAACATCAATTCGATACTGGTTTCAGGATCAGCTTGTAAAGCGATGCAAATCTCGTACCGTGACACATTAGTTTTGACCGCTACTGGCCTGACCACACTTCGGGTTGCACTTTCGCAATTCAGCCCGACATTACCGCCGTACCGATCGCCATGCTAGCGCCAGAGATCAGTCGTTATCGCTTTGCTGCCCGCGATACTGGATCGATTCCGCGCCGAGCGCTCTTCCAGGCTGCCGCGGCGGCCATATCGAGGTTGCTTCGGGTGGCCTCACTGCCTGCCGGCCAGCCTGCTCCAGAGTTTCATAAAGCGCATTCGCGGCAGTGATCGCCTGGTCCAGCGCGGCTACGGCGGCCTCGGAGCCGGCCGGCGCGCTCTTCGCAAGGCCCTCCACCTGCGTTTTTGCTTGCCTGACCTGCGCTTCCCACTGCGCATGCGCGCACCGCACCAGGTCGGCCTGGGTGGCGGCAACGATGTCAAACGCCTGCCGGCTCCAGGCCTGTATCTTCTCTGCGGCGAGCGCCGCCAAGCTGTTCTGCAGAGCCAGCCATTGCTCCGTCTCTTTCACGGACGGCGCCTTCTGTGCCAGATCAAGGGTCTCAGCAAGCGTCGCCCGGGTCGCCTGCATATTCAGCTCGGCGAGCTTCCCAACGCCCTCGACCATACAGCCGCTAAGGCCGAAGAACGTATCGAGGTTCGTCTTCTGGCTTGTAGCAAGCTGTTCCTCGGTGGGCTTGGTGAAACTTCTGTAAAGGTGATCACGCGTGGGGGTCGCGCCAACGGGCGTTGCGCGCTGCGCGGGAGTAGCATCGCCGACGGGGGGCGGCGGGAAGAACAGGATATTAATCATCCCTGGCCCTGAAGTTTTTCGCTCCACCGTCGCGGCGCAACAGCCTGCAGTACTGCGTCGCCGTCGCGGGTCAGCCTGAGACGCTGTTGCCCAGACGCGGGTCGTTCGAGTGCCACCAGCTGGTGTTCCAGCAGGGTGTCGAGTTCCCCGCGCCCGGGGTCGATCTGGTCAGGTGCGGCCCTGACCAGCATCAATGTGGCGAATTCGTGAGGACTTAGCATGTCTGTGTCTCCCGGGTCTACTGGAATGAACGTTATGTAAGGCAAAATTACCGCTGTCGTGAACGGTCGGTAGGTATTCCAGTCTTTCGTTTTTGACAGTCCAGAGTTTTGGAATGGGAATGTTAAGTCCAAATCGGGGCAGAAAAATGAATATCGTGTATGAACAATATGTGTTTGATAGTCTGATTTTTATCAGACAAAAATGGTGATTCCAGCCCTGAAGCGGTTCGCACGTAGTTGGCCTTAAGGCAACAAGGGAAACACCCGATGCCCGATGAACGTCAGAATGGCTGTGTTCGTCTCTCAGGTTCTGGCTCGAGCCCTCGGATCCAGAACTCTTCCGGCGACTCGTCAGTTCACGTGGCAGGCGATGACAGGCATCGGCTACGCGATGAAGTGGGGCGATGTGAGCTTGACCTACCGGTATCTCGCCTTCTACGGCTCGGGTGATCAATCAACTCGTGCAAACGCTGCGTTTCAACGGTCCGAGCCTGAATGTGATCTTCAGGTGGGGATGTTCGCTGTGACGCAAACGCCGGCTCTGCGCCGCTGCGCGGCGAGGCCGGAGCGCACTTCAAGCGGGCGGCATTCGGTTCCGTATGCACGGTCGGTTCATCGCTCGATCCGAGCACGAAGGTCTGTTATTTGAGTCGAGCAGCCGCTTGAACCATCTAAACGCAAAAACGAATGGCCGTAGATGGCCGCACCCAGTCCAACGATGAACTGGCGGTAAGCTCCACCGATGATGCTTCCGTATCGGGCAGCACCCCGACCCGTTCTGCCGCTCGCAAGTTCACCTCGTCAATGTCCACAACGAGGGGGTAACCTGGCACCCCGGGACAGGTGTCGCCAGATTGCTTTTGGGGCCCTGCCATGCCTCGGCGGGCGCGCAAAGTGCGGTACATCGCCGCGCAGATTAATCAGTATCCCGGATGATAGACGATGCTTCTGACATCGACTTAAAACTGAAACACCGATGCAGTCACCTTCTTCCTGCCATGAGCCGGATCGGCGGTAGTTTTACCGTTGAAAGGGCACTTGTGAGGCGCCATCCTGCTTCGTCAAGCACATACATGCTTCAACCGTCTTTCTGCAAACCCCATACCACGTCAATAACAATGGGGACGGCGCGTTATGAACCAGCACCCGTAATGAATTTTTCACACAAATCCTGTCCCCGCGATCTAGTGTGTTTTCGTAGGTGCATCGGAGGCGCATCAGTTCATCTCTCGATGGGAGGTAGCAAGCGTTGGATTTGCGGTGGAGCAAGTCGTTTTCGCATGGGTACGGGTGACAGAACCCGGCAGTGCGGAGGCGTTTTACCCTTTTTCGCGAGGCACACAATGAAATTCAATTTCAGACGCCTATCCAGGTTTGTTTCCCAAGGCATCGCAGCAGGCGGTGTCATCGCGCTCACGTGCGCGATCGGGCCAGGCTCTCAGGCGCAGACATTAGGATCGCTCGTCACGGTGGCCGCAGGCGATCCATTCAACGGATGCACGGCAGACCAGGTGCATGCGCAGGAGTCAGCATTCGGGAGTGTCCTGTTTCCGGCCACGTCGATCGAGCCATGGGTGGCGACCGATCCGATCAACCCGTCTCGCCTCCTCGTCGGCCACCAGCAGGACCGCTGGAACAATGGTGGCTCCCGCGGGCTCGTCGGCGTCGTCTCCAACGATGCGGGCAGCACCTGGACCAACTCGATCCCATCCGGCGTTACTGACTGTACCGGGGGCAAATTCCGTCGCGCGTCCGATCCCTGGGTAGACTTTGCGCAAGACGGGACGGCATTCTTTTTCTCGCTGGTGTTGGACCCCGCGCAGCCGACGACTCCGTTTGGCGCACGCAATAGCGCGATGCTGGTCAGTCGCTCCATCGACCACGGCGCGACGTGGCAACCGCCCGTTACGCTGATTCGCAACAACTCGCCGCACGTGCTCAATGACAAGAACTCCCTCACCGCCGATCCGACCGCGAACGAATACGTCTATGCGGTGTGGGATCAGCTGAGCGTGTTCCCACAAACGAAGGACGCCGCCCAGTTGCTCGCGGAAAACGATGGTGTCCTGATCGCGCGCAAATTGCGTAAAGCTGCAGCGTCAGCAGCGGGCGGTGCCCCCTTGTTCAAGTTTAATTTCACCGGCCCGAGTTTCTTCTCGCGATCCATCGACAACGGCGTGACATGGAGTACGGCCACCCCCATTTACCAGCCGGGCACGAACGCACAAACGATCGACAACATTGTGCGGGTGTTGCCTGACGGGACCCTGCTCGATTTCTTCACCGCGATCAATGTCACGCCATCGGGTCTGAGCATCGGGTATATAAGGTCCGCAAATAAAGGCGTGAACTGGACAGGGCCGACATTCCCCCACGATATTAGCGTGGTCGGAGTGGTAACTCCGGACAGCGGCCAGCCGGTACGCGATGCTTCCATTCTCTACAGTGTCGCTGTGAACCCAAAGTCGGGGGCGATCTATCTCACCTGGCAGGACGATCGCTTTTCGAATGCGACCTGCACCACGCCCACTGGATCGGTTCCGATCGACGGGATCGTTTTCAGCGAGTCGGATGACGGCGGGGCCACCTGGTCGACGCCAGTAATGATCAACAAGACGCCGTCAAACGGCGCGAAGCCCTGCCGTCAGCAGGCGTTCATCCCTGCGGTCGTGGCGTCGGGCGACGGCAATACGATCGTGGTGACCTACTATGACTTCCGTAACGACACGAACACTCCTGCCGGCTTCGAGGGCACCGACTATTTCGCGGTGTTCTGCTCGACTGCCACAGCGTGCACAAACCCCGCCAATTGGGTCAATGAGCGACGACTGACCGACGCCTCGTTCAACATGCTTGACGCTCCCGTGGCGGGTGGCCATTTCCTCGGCGATTACATGGGTCTGGCTGCTAGCGGGCCCGCGACCTTCTATCCGGTGTTCGGCACAGCCACAAGTCCCAACGTGACGTCCGAATTCACGCGCAAAATCACGTTGCCGTGAGCGCAAGCGGCGGCGACTGGGGAGTCGCCGCCCAATCCCCGCAACAACTCATATGGGGCGGGAATCGGCGAGTTCGCCGCGATACTGCAGCAATCTTTTCGCTGCGTGATCGCCTTGGACTCCCGTCCCATGAACTACAAAACGCAAGATCTTTTTTATGGTCTCCGTTTCTTTTTCTTGTACCAGCCATTCGAAAATGAAGACATACGCGAGAAGCCGGTGGTTTGATGGTTTGGCCATGTTGACCTGTCTGTAACAGGTAGAGAATGTCCGTAGCGGGATATCAATCCGACGTTACCATGAGAGATCACCAGCCTGCGCGAAGGACCGTTCATGGCCGAGCCCGGAAGTTCAGTGTATGAGCGCTCCGCATCTTCTGCGAACTTCCCTTGTCGTTGAGGGTTGTTCGACGCCTGCCGAGGTCGACATGACTGAGAATGGAACGCACACGTGTCGCTCAACGCTGCGCGGGACGACATTCCCGGCGCTACGAATCAAACGGACGCAGCTTGCATCAGGCAGGTCGCAATGAATGAAACGACGTCACGTGTTTTCCCGGCAAGCGCGCCCTAACGCGCACGTGACATCACAGCGACTCGGGGTTTTGAACGCACGCATGACAAGCGCATAACGCGCCAAAAATCAGGGGATCATGCATCGAATCAAGTTCCGCGGCTGCTGCCGCAATCCCCACAGGAAGAAAATCCTCAGCGCGGCGAACGGCGCTGAATAAACGCGGATAGCGATCTGGCGTGTTCGCTACGCCTTGGCAAGCTCCAGCTCGATTGCCGCTTTTGCCTCAAGCAATGCCGTTTCCTGACTGCAGCAGAGGCGCCGTGGAGCATTACGTGCGTACCATTCGTTGGTCCAATTGAAAACCTCCCACGCCCACTCGTATGCAGCGAGTTCGCAGAGGATGATGTCGACGGGATGTCCGTCGAAGCTCTCGGAAACAATCACACTTTGCATATCAGTTCTTCTCCGCAATCCGCTCGGTGGTAGCACCGGGAATGGCAAACTGCCAGCACGAAAAAGGGAAACTGGATCCTCAGGTCAGGAGATTACCGCGAAAAAATGGCTAAAACATGAATTCGCCGCATCGGGATTGAACCGTATTGCGCATCGAAGGATCGAACGATCGGCGTGTCCAATTCATAAGACAAACAACTCGCGCGTGACGAGGCCCAAAATGACAATCGCCAGCGCACAATGCGCTGGCGATCATTCAACGAAAAGCGTGACTACAGCGAACCGTCATCACGCCCCGCTATCCACACTCACCCCCGCGCGAATCGGCTCGACCACCACAAGGCTCTCCTTCGGCAACGCCCACTCTAGCCAGCGCGCGCGGTGCAGCACCACGAGGCCGAACGCAAGCGCCGCCAGCACGCCGAACGTCGCGAAGCCCATCTGATAGCTGCCCGTGCCTTCCTTCGCGATGCCCATGATCACAGGCAGATAAAACCCGCCGATGCCCCCCGCCGCGCCGACGATCCCCGACATCAAGCCCGTCTTGCCCTTCCAGCGCTGCGGCACCAGTTGAAACGTCGCGCCGTTGCCCAACCCGAAGCACACATACATCGCGATCAACAACGCAATGCCAGCCGACGCCGGCGGCATCCACGCCGCAAACAGGAAGTCGCACAGCGAAATCGCCGCAAGCAGGATCACCAGCGCACGCACACCCGAAATACGATCCGCGACCAGACCGCCGACAGGACGCACCAGCGCACCAATGCAAGCCAGCAGCGACATGAAGAGCCCCGCTTCAAGACGCGGCATCTGATACAGAGAAATCAGCAGCGTCGTCACATACGACGACATGCCGACGAAACCACCAAACGTAATGCTATAGACCAGCATCACCACCCACGTATCGCCCTCGACGAGCACGCTGCGATAGTGCTTCGGCAGCACCGCAATCGCGAGCAGTGCGCCGAGCACGGGCAGCAGCAGCACGCCCGTCTTGCCCGTGCCGAACACGCCCGCATGCACGGCGACCACGAGCGCAACGAGACCCACCAGTGTCACGATGAAACTGCGCATTGCCTGCACGCCGCTGCCCGACTTCTGCCCAAGATCCTTCGCCCAGAAGAACAGCGCGATCGCGGCAAGACCCAGCAGCGGCAGCGCTGCGCCCGCAGCTTTCGCCCAGCCGAACTGATCGGCGAGCGCGGGGAACATGAAACCGTCGAGCACCGCACCGATGTTGCCCGCAGCCGCCAGACCCAGCACCAGACCCTGCACTTTCGGCGGATAGTTGCTACCCGCCATCGGCAGCGCAACGGCAAAGCTCGCGCCGCCGACGCCGAGAAACACGCCGAGAATCAGCAGCAGCGTGTACGACGGCGTGCCCGGCATCAGCAGCAGCACCACGGAAGGAATCGCCGACAGCGCGATGCCCATCAGCGCGACGCGCCGTCCGTCGCAAGCCTGGTAGAGATTGCCGAGCGTCACGCGCAGGATCGCCGCACCGAGCACGGGTACCGCGACGAGGAAGCCCAGTTCCGCGGGCGACATCGCGATGTCCTTGTGAATGAACGGCGCGAGCGGCCCGAACATGACCCAGACGGTGAAGCCGGTATCGAAGTAGAGGAAGCACGCAAGCAGTGCGCGCCAGTTACCGCTCGCAAGCGAATTCAGCAGGTTTTTCATGGGTCTCTCTCACATTGAACGAAAACAGGGCTGATGCGTGGGGTCGAGCAAAGAACTAGGGGAAAGCACGTTCGGTCGCGCGTGGCCGCGCAGACTGCGCGACGTGATGCGCCGGTTTGCGGGGCGCGCCGCGCCGCGACGACGCGTCGTCGGTGTCGCGATCGACGACGCTGTAGATCAGCGTGTCCATCTCCTTGATGATGTCGGCGAGCACCGTCGTGATCACGGCGAACTCGCGGCCGTACGAACCCGCGCGCGCCGCCGAAATGCGCGCATTCAACGCGACGATGTTCGCCTGCATCGAAATGCTCGATAGCTGTTCTGCGATCGCGGCCTGACGGCGCTGCGTTGCAGCTTCGATACCGCGCATCTCGTTCTGATAGGCCAGCGTGATTTCCTGCAGCAGTTCGAGCAGCGGCGTCGCCTGCGCGACTAGGGCATCGACCTGCTCGCGTGACGCGTCGTCATTCGCCTCGACGCACGCGACCGTTTCGTCCGTCAACGCGATGAAGCGCTGCACGCGTTCATCCGCCTTGCGCGTGCCGTAATAGAGTTGCTGTAACGCATCCGAGAACACGCCGGGCAAGTGATCATTGCCGTTCACGAGCACGCGATGTGTCGCCGCAAACGTCGCGAGGCATTCGCGCGTAATGGCAAGCGCATTCATATCGCCATGCGACGCGAGCAACATATGCAGCACGATGCGTTGCGAAAGCATCCGCTGACGGCCCGACAGATTGATCAGTTCGCCGATCGTCTGTCCGGACACTTCACTGCGTTGCGTGGTGATCTGCTCGTTCGTCATGCTGGATCGCGTCGATGCGCGCTTTTCGGTTGCGCAAAAAAAAAGCGTCCCGAAGCGCACGCGCGTCGCCCGATCGCATGGATCGAACGCTCCTCGCACGTTGCGTTTCGGGACGCCGTTGCCCCATCGGTCCGCTCGCGTTGCGAGCGTCCCTGAAAAAAACCGGAATTCGTTGCAGCCGCCATTGGCTACGCGGCGGATAACGCAATAGGTATGCCATCGGCCTGTTTTTGGCCGATGCATGCATCTCGAAAGGGACTTCACAGTGCGCTTGCGGAGCGCGCAATCGCTTGCTGGACGGGACGTGCGCGTATTCTTCGATTTTTCGCGCAATGCTTCTTGCCGCTACGTCACGCCAATGAAAAAGCGCCCTTCTCAGGGCGCCTGTGCGCGCCTCAACGAAGCGCGCCGATGCTATGACGTGGTGCAGCGCACCACGGCCGTGCGCTCTGCGCTAGCGCCGGTCAGACCCCGAGACCACGTCGATCCAAACGGCGAGCACGAGAATGCCGCCCTTCACGATCATCTGCCAGTACGAGTCGACGTCGAGCATCGACATGCCGTTGTCGAGGCTCGCCATCACGAGCGCGCCGATCAGCGCGCCATACACGGTGCCCGAGCCGCCGCGCATCGACGTGCCGCCGATAAAGCACGCCGCGATCGCATCGAGTTCACCCATCGAACCCGCCGACGGCGAGCCCGCCGCGAGCCGCGCCGTATTGATGAGGCCGCCGAATGCACACATCAGCCCCATCAGCGCGAAGATCGCGAGCTTCACGCGGTTCGTGTTGACGCCTGACAGCCGCGTCGCTTCGAGATTCGAGCCGACCGCATAGATGCGCCGGCCGAATACGGTTTGCGTCGCGATGTACGTGAAAATGCCGAGCAGCGCGAGCAACAGCAAAACGGGCACAGGAATACCGCCATAACGGTTGAGCGTCGCGACGAACGCAAGCAGGATCAGGCCCGTCGCGACGATCTTAACGCCGTCCTGCCACAGCGGCACGACGCTCAGGTTGTAATGCTGCCGCTTCTGCCGCTGCCGCACGGTCAACGCGGCGAGCAGCACAAACAGCACGACAGCGAGCGTGTCGCCAGCAATGCGCGGCAAGTAGCCCTGACCGATGAAGACGAAGTTGTCGGACACCGGCGCGATCGTCGATCCGCCCGTCACGCCGAGCAGCACGCCGCGATACGCGAGCATCCCGCCCAACCCGACGATGAATGACGGCACACGCAGATACGTCGACCACCAGCCGTTGAAAAGCCCGATCGCGACGCCGAGCAACATCACGACGGGCAGCGTCGCCGCGAGCGGCCAGTGATACGTGACGTTCAGTATCGCCGCGACGCCGCCGAGCAGCCCAAGCAGAGACCCGACGGACAGATCGATCTCGCCCGAGATGATGACGAACACCATCCCGCACGCGAGCATTCCCGTGATCGACATCTGCCGCAACAGGTTCGACAGATTGCGCGGTGTGACGAATGCGCCTTCCGTGAGGAACGAAAAGAACACCCAGATGACGGCGACGGCAAGCAGCAACGCGAGCAGCTTGTAGCGCGCGAACAGCTGCTTGATACGCTGTCCCGATGCGATCGACGCGCCGTGTTTTGCGTGGCTATCGGAAGAAGTGAGATCAGGAGTCATGCGACGCTCGCCAGTTGAGTGGGGCCCTTGCCTTTCGTGTCCGCGTCTTTCGGGTTCGTCGCGATGGCGGCCGTCAGAATATGTTCCTGCGTGAGACCGTCATTCACAAAATCGCCGCGCAACTCGCCTTCGCCGATCACGAGCACGCGATCGCTCACGCCGAGCACTTCCGTCAATTCCGACGACACCATGATGATCGACACGCCGCGCTTCGCGAGCGCGAACATCAGCTTGTAGATTTCGAACTTCGCGCCGACATCGACGCCGCGTGTCGGCTCGTCGAGGATCAGCACAGAGGGATTGGTGAGCAGCATGCGCGTGAGCACGGCCTTCTGCTGGTTGCCGCCTGAAAGACTCGCAATCGACAGCATCGGCGAAGCCGCGCGCACGGAAAGGCGCTTCATTTCCGAGTTGATCGTGTCGAGTTCGGATGCGGTATCGATGCGTCCGCCTTTCGCAAAGCGTTGCAACACCGCCAGCGTGATGTTGTGACCCACGCCCAGCTGCGGCACGATGCCGTGACGCTTGCGGTCCTCGGGCACCATCGCGATGCCTGCCGCGATCGCATCGGCGGGTGCGCGGATTTTCAGACGCTTGCCGCCCATCCACACTTCGGCTTCGCTCACACCCGGATACGCGCCGAAAATCGCCTGCATCAACTCCGTGCGCCCCGCGCCGACCAGTCCCGCGACGCCGAGAATTTCGCCCTTGCGCAACGCAAAGGAAACATCATCGACACGCTTTCGGTTCGTATTCGTCACGTCATAGCACGTCACATTGCGCGCCTCGAAGATCACGTCGCCGATCTCATGCGGTTCGCGCGGAAACAGATTTGTGATCTCGCGCCCGACCATCATCGCGATGATGCGATCGGTGGTGAGCTGCTTCATCGGTTGCGTGCCAACGTGCTTGCCGTCGCGTATCACGGTAATCGTGTCGCACACGGCTTCCACTTCATCGAGCTTGTGCGAGATGTACACGCAAGCCACGCCGCGCTTTTTCAGATCGCGCACGATATCGAGCAGGATCTTCGTTTCCGCCGCCGTCAGCGACGAAGAAGGCTCGTCAAGTATCAGCAGTCGCGCCTGCTTGTTGAGCGCCTTGGCGATTTCGATCAATTGCTGATGCCCGCCGCCATAGTTCATCACCGGCTGCGCGACGTTGATGCCTGTGATATTCAGTTCGCGCAAAAGTTCGTCGGCGCGCTGATACATCGCCGCGTAATTCATGCGGCCGCCGGGCAGCGTGATTTCATTGCCGAGGAAAATGTTCTCGGCCACCGACAATTGCGGCACCAGCATCAGTTCCTGATGGATGATGACGATGCCTGCGCGTTCGGTATCGCGGATGTTCTGCGCAACAAGTGGCTTGCCGTCCCAGAGGATTTCGCCGGACCACTCTCCATGGGGATAGACACCGGAGACGATCTTCATCAGCGTCGATTTGCCGGCGCCGTTTTCGCCGCACAGTCCGACGCATTCGCCGGGCGCGACGACGAGATCGATGCCGTCGAGCGCCTTCACCCCGGCAAACGATTTGGCGATGCCGCGCAACTCCAGAAGCGCTTGTGCCATGCGTAATGTCCTGGATGGATGAAAGATGCGCGAGCGCTTCTGTCTGTGACGATCAGAAGCGCCCGCGCCCGCTATCAGTTGCCAGCCAGTTGCGCCTGCGTATAGAAGCCGTCCTTGATCACGACATCGACATTGCTCTTGGTGAGCAGCGTGGGTTGCAGCAGCACGGTATCGACCTGCTTCTTGCCGTTGTCGTACTTCGCGTTGTACGAGGGCTTGTCGCCCTTCGCGAGATCGACGGCGAGCTTGGCCGCCTCACCTGCGATCAGCTTCAACGGCTTGTACACGGTCATCGTCTGCGTGCCCGCGATCACGCGCTTCACAGCCGCAAGGTCCGCATCCTGGCCGGACACGGGCACCTTGCCCGCCATCTTCTGCGCGGCTAGCGCCTGAATTGCGCCGCCTGCCGTGCCGTCATTCGACGCGACGATCGCATCGATCTTGTTGTTGTTCGCGGTCAGTGCATCTTCCGTGATACGCAGCGCCGTCGCCGCGCTCCATTCCGGCACCCACTGCTGGCCGACGATCTTCACGTCGCCGCGATCGATTGCCGGTTTGAGTATCTTCAACTGCCCTTCGCGCAGCATCTTCGCGTTGTTGTCGGTCGGCGCGCCGCCGAGCAGGAAGTAGTTGCCTTTGGGCTGCGCGTTAAACACCCCTTGCGCCTGCAGTTCGCCAACCTTCTCGTTGTCGAACGAGATATAGGCATCGACGTCGGCATCGAGAATCAGCCGGTCATACGACACGACCTTGATGCCTGCCTTGTGCGCTTCGGCGACGACATTGCCCAAGGTCTTCGAATTGAACGGCACGATCACGATCACGTCGACGCCGCGCGAGATCAGGTTCTCGATCTGCGAGATTTGCCGCGCTTCGCTCGCGTCGGCGGACTGCACGGAGACTTTCGCGCCGAGCTTCGTCGCTGCGGCGACGAAATAGTCACGATCGCGCGACCAGCGTTCGACGCGCAGATCGTCGATACAGAAGCCGATTTCGGGCTTGTCCTTGCTCGCGTGCGCGAGCGGCGCGACCATCGTCAGGCCGGCGGCCATTGCGGCGCAAACGAGGGAACTCAATACGGAACGACGCATTGCAGATTTCATGTCTCACTCCATTTAGGGTTGCGTGCAGTTTCGAATGCGAGAGAGTCGAACCGCCGTCTTAACCTCAGGGTGCGCTGCGAATACCTGTTCGCGAGCGTCAATTTTGAAAGCCGCCCCATTTTTGTTCGCACGACAGCGTGTGCCGTGCGCGCCGGCGGAGCAATTGCGAAATCTACCGGCGCTGCTAACGTTTTTTCGTGCCTTTGCCTTACCTATTTAGCTGCTGAGTAGATTGCCTGATTGACGATGTTCTCCAGACGCTCTTGCTGTCCGCTGACATGATGCGGCGCGATGTTTCGCTGCACTGCATCGCTTGCCAGCGATTCGAGCGAATAACCGCCCGCCAGCACCTTACGGCCGAAATCGCTGTCCCATCCCGCATAGCGCTGCTGCTTGAACGCGCCCAGGCGGTCGTTCTCGACGAGATGAGCGGCACGCTCAAGCGCGACGGCGATCACGTCGATTGCGCCGATATGGCCGTGCACCAGGTCTTCGGGATCGATACTCTGGCGGCGGACCTTTGCATCGAAGTTCATCCCGCCCGTCTCAAAGCCGCCGTTGCGCAGGATCTCGTAGAGCGCGAGCGTAAGTTCTTCGACACTATTTGGGAACTGGTCTGTGTCCCAGCCGTTTTGCGCGTCGCCGCGATTTGCGTCGACGCTGCCGAAAATGCCGAGCGCGAATGCATTGGCGATTTCGTGATGGAACGAATGGCCCGCGAGCGTTGCGTGATTCGCTTCGATGTTCACGCGGATTTCGTCCTGCAAGCCGAATTGCGTGAGAAAGCCGTGCACCGTCGCGACGTCGTAGTCGTATTGATGCTTGGTCGGCTCTTGCGGTTTCGGCTCGATTAGCAGTGCGCCCTTGAAGCCCAACTTGTGCTTGTGCTCGACGACCATGCTCATGAAGCGGCCGAGCTGCTCGCGCTCGCGTTTCAGGTCTGTGTTGAGCAGGGTTTCGTAGCCTTCGCGGCCGCCCCACAACACGTAGTTCTCGCCGTTCAGGCGGTGCGTTGCTTCCAGTGCGTTCAATACCTGGGTTGCGGCAAACGCAAACACATCGGGATTCGGGTTGGTTGCTGCGCCTGCCGCATAACGTGGATGCGAGAAGAGGTTCGCTGTGCCCCACAGCAGCTTGACGCCCGTCTGCTCCTGCTTGCGCGCGAGCACGTCCGTCATCGTCTTGAAGTTGTTCACGTAGCTTTTGATGCTGTCGCCTTCGGGCGCTACGTCGGCATCATGGAATGTGTAGAACGGGGTGCCGAGTTTCTGGAACAGTTCGAACGCGTGATCGGCCTTGGCATGCGCCTTTTCTAGCGCATCACCTGAGCGATGCCATGGACGCTCGAACGTGCCTGGTCCGAACATGTCAGCGCCCGGCCATACGAACGTGTGCCAGTAGCAGACGGCCAGGCGCAGATGGTCTTCCATTCGCTTGCCGAGCACCAGTTTGTCCTTGTCGTAGTGGCGATAGGCGAACGGATTTTCCGTGTGCAGGCCCTCGTAGCGCACGGCGGGCAAATGTTCGAAGTAGGACATGCGCGTCTCCTGATGAGTTGGTGCAGCTAAGCTGCTTGATGTGACGTCATGCTGATGCTTACGGGTTTGCGGAGCAATTGCGAAATTCGCCAGCGGGGGTGGTGATTCTTGGTAGTTGCTGGCGCAGGGGGATGGGGGCGCATAGAATTGGCGCGGTGGGGTTGGCTTAGTTTTTGGTTTGGTTTGCCAGGGTTTTTACTGGCATCCGTGTTTTGCCTTCGTGCTTCAAGCGTCGCCCCTGTGCATTTGCCTTTTCGCTGGCATCCGCGTGACGGTGTTTGCTGTTCAAGCGTCGCCCCTGTGCGGGGCGGCACCTACTTTTCTTTGCCGCCGCAAAGAAAAGTAGGCAAAAGAAAGCGGCTAACACCGCGAGATCTTGTGTTTGCCTGAGGGTCCCCAACCGGTCCCACGCTTCACGCGGCAACGACATGACTCATGCTCGTTGCCAACGCTTCGAATAAACGCATCACCCACTCCAAACGCCCGCACTATGGGTTAATGTTGTCGAATGTTTTCGGTTCTATAGCGGCAAACTGTGTGTAGGTTGTCGCGGCGTACACGATAGCGCTCTTACATGGAGGCACGTCGTGTGTTCGCGTCCGAAGTGAGACGTGTATGGTGCTACGGCCTACACACAGTTTGCCACCTGGGCCGCAGAGACCATTCGCTGCCGCTAGCCTGTGTATGAGAGCTTGAAGCGGGTGATGCGTCTGTTCGGAGCGTTAGCAACGTGCGTGAACGAGTGCGTTGCCGTGTGAAGCGTGGGGCCGTTTGGGGGCCCTCAGGCAGGAAGAAATGTTGGCGGTGTGAGCCGCTTTCTTTCTTTTGCCTACTTTTCTTTGCGGCGGCAAAGAAAAGTAGGTGCCGCCCCGCACAGGGGCGACGCTTGAACAGCAAACACCGTAGCGCGGATGCCAGCGAAAAGGCAAAAGCAACCCTCACTGCTCGGAGAGCAAATGCCCCAGCGAACGCACCGAATTGCACTGCTCTTCAATGCAAACAAAGTCTACGACAGAGAAATCATCACAGGCATCGGCAACTACCTGCTTTCAACGCGAGTCGCCTGGGACCTCTTCCTGGAGGAAGACTTCCGCGCACGCCTGAATGGCATAGAACGCTTCGAAGGCGACGGCTTCATCGCTGACTTTGATGACCCAGCAGTCTCTGAAGCGCTCGCCGACTCTCCTTTACCCGTTGTCGCCGTAGGCGGCTCATACGAAGACGCATCGAAGTACCCACCGAATCTGCCCTACATAGCGACCGACAACATGCAACTCATGTCGCTCGCGTATAAACATCTGATCGGTGCCGGCCTGCAACGCTTCGCCCTCTACAGCCTGCCCGAATCCCCGACCAACCGCTGGGCGCAAGAACGCGAACTCGCATTCAACACGCTGCTGCAAGCAGATGGAATGGAGGGCGACGTGCACCGCGGCCTACCGACCAGCGCCCCCGTCTGGCACCAGGCCAGCGTGCAACTCACGCAATGGCTGCAAAGCCTGCCGAAGCCCGTCGGCATCATCGCGGTAACGGACGCCCGCGCGCGTCAAGTACTACAGGCATGCCTGATCAGCGGCATCCCCGTGCCCGAGCAGGTGGCAATCATCGGCATCGACAACGATCCGCTAACGCGCTCGCTCACCCGCATTCCGCTTTCATCAGTGATTCAGGGCACCGAGGAAATGGGCCGCACAGCCGCGCACCTTCTGCATCAGATGCTGGGCGGAGCACGCTTCGCAGGCCGTCGCATCCTCGTGCCGCCCGTCGGCATCAACGTATGCGAATCGACCAAGCACGAGCCGCTCGCGAGCCCTTACGTGATGCGCGCGCGTCACTACATCCGGCAATACGCCTGCCAGGGCATCAAGACGGAACAGGTCGCCGATTACGTGGGTGTGTCGCGTTCGTCGCTCGAAGATTATTTCCGGCGCGAACTCGGCTGCACCGTGCATCAGGAAATCCTCAAGCACAAACTCGATGTCGCCAAGCAGCTGCTCACGCAGCAGGACATGTCGAGCGCGGAAGTTGCGATCCGCTGCGGCTTCACTTCGTTGCAGTACATGTACGCCGTGTTCCGGCGCGAACTCGATTGCACGCCGCGCGAGTATCAGGAACGCATGCAAGCCGCGCAATCGACTCACAATGCGCCATCCGCATAAATGCCTTAATCTGGTTTGATCCGCGACCGACATGAATTTCGCCGACATGCACAGCACCGATACCCCTCTCTCATCCAGCGTCCAGGTCGATCGCTGGGGCACGTTGCCCGGTCTCGGCGACATTCGTCTGTTCACACTGCGCAACGCGCACGGCATGCGTGCCGCCATCAGCGATCTCGGCGCGACGCTCGTCTCGTGGCATGCGCCCGATCGCGCGGGCCGCGTCGCCGATGTCCTGCTCGGTCATGAAACACCCGCCGACTATCTGGCGAGCCGCTGGTTCTTCGGCTCGACTATCGGCCGCTGGGCGAACCGTATTGCGCAGGCGCGCTTTACGCTCGACGGGGTCGTCTATCAGCTTGACCGCAATGACGGCGACAACCTGCTGCACGGCGGTATCAACGGATTCCACAAGGCGCTGTGGCATGCGCGCGAAGTGGATGGCGCGCTGGTGCTGTCGCACGAATCGCCCGAAGGCGACGCTGGCTTTCCCGGCGCGGTCGCGGCAACCGTGCGCTATGCGCTCGACGACGACGGCGCGCTCACGATCGACTACGACGCAACCGCCGATGCGCCCACGCCCATCAGCCTCACGAATCACGCGTACTTCAATCTGTCCGGCGACGCGCTCGCCGATGCGCCCGATATTCGCGGCCATGTGATCGCGATCGATGCGGACGCCTTCTTCGCCGTCGACGACGCGATGATTCCCATCGAAAGAAAAGACGTGGCAGGCAGCGTGTTCGACTTTCGCGCAGGTGCGCCGATTGGCGCGCGCCTCGACTGGCCGGATGCGCAACTCGCGCGCGCAGGCGGCTTCGATCATTGCTATGTGCTGCGTGATGGCGCCGCGGCGACGCGCACGGCCGCTACGCTCTACGATCCCGCCAGCGGACGAGAGCTGACGGTATCGACGGACGCGAAAGGCATGCAGTTCTATACGGGCAACTTTCTCGCGGGCGTCGACGGACGCAACGGCAAGACATACGGCAAGCACGCGGCGTTGTGCCTCGAAACGGGCGCGTTTCCGAATCAGGTCAACATGCCGGACGCAGAACAGGTCGTGCTGCGGCCCGGTGAACGTTATCGCCACACCACCGTCTACCGGCTCGGCGTGCGTTGAGCACTTGCGGCGGCATAGCTTCCATATTCCTTACGTAATCTGTCGAAACATTGCCGCTGTTGTAATTCGCGCCCGATGATTGCGGCATTCATTACGCCGTGAAATCATAGGCAGCCTTTTCTGATCTCAAAGCCAGCCCACTGCGGCGCCCCATTCAAGGGCAAAGCGGCCAGCCAGCAACCGCCATCGCATCCCCCGCCGATGGTCATTCCGTCACGAAGCATCACGCGCGTCGCCAGCATCGACGGCTCGACGCGTGCGCCAGCCATTTCGACGACGGTTGCGGTCAGTTGCAACCCTACGCTGTCTTGCCCCTGGAGTGACCTTTGAACACACCCGAAACCGTTGCCATCGATTCCGCCGCGCGCGCCAATGGGCAAAGCAAAAGCGCGGACAACGGCGCGCCGCTCGCCGGGTCGCGCCGCATCACGTTCATCCGCTGGCTGCGCAAGGTGCATAGCTGGATCGGCCTGTGGGGCGCAGCGCTCGGTCTTCTGATGGGCACGAGCGGCTTTTTGCTGAACCATCGCGGCGGCCCACTGCGCGTATCAACGGGCGAGCCGCAGGTCGAGTCGCTGCAGGTGAAGCTGCCGCAGCCCGCGCCCGAATCGCCGCGCGATCTCGCCAAGTGGCTCAAGCAGGAGCTGAAGGTGCAAGGCAAGCCGGGCCGCGTGCAGAAGGAGCCGTCGCATCCCGTCGCATGGGGTGATCGCAAGGCGGTTCAGCCGGAACATTGGCAGGTGAGCTTCGCGTCGCCTGGCGAGAACACGCAGGCGGAGTACTGGGTCGGCAACGACTATGTGACCGTCAAGCGCAGCGCCAACACCTTCCTCGCCGCGCTGACGAATCTGCACAAGGGCGTGGGCCTGAGCGTCGGCTGGGTGCTGGTGATCGACACGTTCGCGGGCGGCGTGATCTTGCTGTCGCTGACAGGCGTCTTGCTGTGGACGCAGTTGAACAAACGCCGCACGATCGGTGCGGTGCTGGTGCTCGGGTCGATCGTCGCGGCTATAGTCGCCGGGATGTTCTGACGCGTCGCGCTCATCGAATGCAACAAAGGGCGATGCACCGCTGTGCATCGCCCTTTTTCGTTGAAGCCTTCGAAACCGTTAAAGCCGCTAACCCGCTTAACGGCGGAACGCCGGCGCGCCCATCGGCGCTCCCGTATTGCCGCCATCAACGACGATCTCCGCCGCCGTCATCCCCGACGCCGCATCCGATGCGAGGAACACAGCCGCCTGCGCCACTTCTTCGGCCAGCGCGAAACGACCCATCGGGATCATCGGCGAAAGCGCCGTTTCCGTCGCGTCGAGTGTTGCACCTTCACGGTCGCCGCGCGTCCAGATCGACGTGCGGGTGCCGCCCGGAATCACTGTGTTCACGCGGATCCCGCGCGTAACGAGTTCCGAAGCGAGCACGCGCGCCATGCCGGAGATCGCCGCCTTCGATGCCGAATACGCCGACGACCCCGGCGCACCCAGCTGACGCATCACCGAGCCGTTGAGCACGATCGAACCGCCCTCGCCCATCAGCGGCACGGCAGCCTGCACGGTGAGGAACACGGCCGTCACGTTGGTACGCATGATCGCTTCGAACTTCTCGGCCGTCGTGCTGCCGACAGGCGTCGCACCGCTCACGCCCGCATTCGCGAACACGATATCGAGCTTGCCGAACTTGTCGGCGATCACCTTCATCACGTCGTCGATGGCTGCGGGATCGTCCAGATCCGCGCGGATCGGAAGCGCGTTCGGGCCCAGTTCGGTCGCCGCTTCGTCGAGTTTCTTCTGGTCGCGGCCCGTGATCGCCACGCGCGCGCCTTGCGCGATCAGGATGCGCGCCGCCGCGAAACCGATGCCGCCGTTGCCGCCTGTGATGAGTGCCGTCTTGTTTGCGAATGACATGAGGATTTCTCCAGAAATTGAGGTTGGGGGCGGACATCCGCCAGCAACTGGTTTATAATTGCAACTGCAATCTTAAATTAATGATAGTGACCGCAATCAATACGTGTCAAGCGGTTTTTCTCACCGGTTTGTTGCGGAAAGTGGATAAGCGATGAAAGTCAGCAAGGAAAAGGCGGCGCAAAACCGCGCGACCCTTGTCGAAACGGCCGCGCGCCTCTTCAGGACACACGGCATCGACGGCGTCGGTGTCGCCGAAATCGGCAAGGCGGCGGGGCTCACGCACGGCGCGCTCTACGCGCACTTCCCGTCGAAGGAAGCGCTCGCGGCGGAAGCGCTCGCGCACGGTCTGCAGATCGGCCACGAACGCATGACCCGGACGCCCGATGGCCATGCGCCGAGCCTGAGCGAACTGCTCGACAGCTATTTGTCGGAAGAAAAACGCGACGACATCGCGAACGGCTGCGCGATGGCGGCGTCGGCGAGCGAGATCGGCCGTCAGGACGAGACGATCAGCGCGCGCTACAGCGAAGGCTTCGAACTGATGACGGCTGTGTTCGAAAGGCACCTGCGCGCCCACAAGGTGAAGGGCGACCCGCGCGAGAAGGCGATTGCGATTTCGTCGACGCTGATCGGCGCGATCGCGGCGTCGCGCGCAGTGTTGAAGGCGCAGCCGGAACTCGCGAACGACATTCTGCGGGCGGTGCGGCGCGCGGTCGGCGATATTGCGGGCGAGAAAGCCTGAGCGGCAGGCGCGCCGAACGAAGAACTGCTTCAAAAGCGCGACGCAATCCGCACGCGCCGCTGTCCACGCACGTCACGCCTTGAACTCGCGAATACGATGTCCAATAGTTAAGAGGGAATAAAGGGGACCGCGTCGTAGTTCGTCAATTCATGACGGACGCGCCGTTCTTCGAGCAAGGAGTGCATCGTGCGCAAGATCATCGTTTCGCTTCAGTTGACCACCGCTCTCGCGCTGTCTGTCGGCGCCGCGCTATCGAATGCGCAAGGGCTTTCCACTTACGACGACGTGAACGCGCCCGTCAACAGCACGCGCCTGATGCCCAACGCGCCGCGCGGCAGTGAATATCCGACGCACGGCAACCAGCAGGCGGGCGAAATGAATCTGAATCCCACCGATCCGCGCGCGCAACTCGTCACTGGCACGCCGAACAATGCGCAGTCGGGCGGCTATGGATCGCCGCTCGCGGGTGTCCATACCGCTGTTCCGCCGGGCCAGTAACAGCGCGACCGTCGCACCTAGAAAAAAGCCCGCTTGCGCGGGCAACCTTCTACCAGGAGACAACAGCAAAAAAACGCATCACCCTTTGGTCGCGCCAAACGTCAGGCCTGCGACGAAGTGCTTCTGCATCGCGAAGAACATTGCGACGGACGGCAGTGCCGCCAGAATCGAACCGGCCGACACGAGATTCCACGCCGTCGTCCATTGCCCTTTGAGCGCCGCGACGCCAACCGTGATCGGCGCGGCGTCGTCGCCTTGCGTGAGGCACAGCGCCCAGAAGTAATCGTTCCAGACGAACGTGAAAACAAGAATGGCGAGCGCAGCAAGCGCGGGGCGAATCAGCGGCAGCACGATGCGAAAGAACACGGTCCACTCGCTCGCACCTTCGATACGCGCCGCCTCGACCAGTTCATACGGCAACTGCTTGATGAAGTTGCGCAGAAAGAGCGCGCAAAACCCCGTCTGAAACGACACGTGAAAGAGAATCAGCGCGCCGAGCGTATTGAACACACCAAGGCTCAGCGACAGATCGCGCACGGGAATCATCAGGATCTGGACCGGCACGAAGTTGCCCGCGACGAAGGTCGCGAAGAGCGTCGTGTTGCCGCGAAACTTGTAGATCGCCAGTGCGAAGCCCGCCATCGCCGCGAGCGCAATCGAACCGATCACGGCAGGCACCGTGATCAGCACGCTGTTCCAGAAGTAATGCAGCATCGGCGACGTGGTGAGCGCTTCGCGGTAGTTGTCGATGAGCGTGATGTGCTTCGGCCAGCCCCAGTAGTTACCTTCGCTCAGTTCTTCCGTCGAGCGCACCGACGTGACGAGCACGGCGATCATCGGCAATAGCCAGATCAATAGCGCAACCGGCAACGTCAGCTTGTACAGCCGCCGGTTGAACGGCTTCCATTTGGCAACGGGCATCGGGTACATATCGTCTGCTCCTTACTGTTCGTTGCGCAGCATGCGGCGCAGGTGATAGACGATGTACACGAGCATGATCGCGAACAGCACCACGGCGATAGATGCCGAATAGCCGATGCGGTAATACTTGATCGCCTGGTCGTACATGTAATAAGCGAGCACGGTCGAGCTTTCGAATGGCCCGCCGCCCGTCATCACCGAAATCAGGTCGAAGCTGCGCAGTGCGCCAATTATCGTGACGACGATGGCCATGAAGGTGACAGGCCGCAACTGCGGCAGCACCACATGCCACAGCATCGACCAGCCCTTCGCGCCTTCCATGCGCGCGGCTTCGATCTGCTCGCTGTTCAGCGATGTCAGACCCGTCAGATAAAGAATCATGCAATACGCGGTCTGCGGCCATAGCGCGGCGAAGATGATGCCGAACGTCGCATAGTGCGCGTCGCCGAGAACGGGCACGCCGTGGCCGAGTATCACGGCAAAGAGGCCAAAGGTCGGATCGTAGAACCAAGAGAAGATCAACCCGACCACGACGCCCGACAACACGAACGGCGCAAAGAACAGCGACTTCACGACGCGTATGCCCGCCACCGCCTGGTTCAGATAGAGCGCGACGGCGAGCCCCATCGGCGGCGCGAGCAGGAACAGCACGAGCCAGATGAGGTTGTTCTTCAGCGCGGTGTAGAAAGTCGGCGCCTGAAACAGTTCGATGTAGTTCGCGAGACCGACAAAGACCTTGTCGGTCATGCCATCCCAGTTGTAGAAGCTGAGCCAGATCGACGACAGGATCGGCCAGACCACATACACCGCGACCATGAAGCACGCGGGTGCGAGAAACAGCAGCGCGGCCTTGCGCTGCCGCCGCGCGGTGGGCGACGGTCCACGCTTCTTGCGCGTGGCTCTCGGCGCTGGCGACGCCTGCGGCTGCGACGGCGGCGTGCCATTGATGTCCTGACGTGTAACGGAGTGCGACACGACGATTCTCCATGCAACGAAATTGCTGCTTCGCGCCGGACGCGCATATCGATGCACGTCCGGCGCCACTGCCTTACATCCTTACTTCTTGTAGATGCGCTTGCGCGTCTGCTCGAGCTGCGCAAGGATCACATCGATCTTCGTCGGATCAGCGATGAACTGCTGCATGCCCTTCATCCCTTCGTCGGCCATTTCCTTCGTCATGTCGCGATCGTAGAACTGCGCAATGCCGCCCTTCGTGTTCGACAGAATCTGGAAGCCAATCTTCGAAATGGGATCTTCCGGCTCAGGCGACTTGCTGTTCGCCGACAGCGAGCCAAGACCCGTCGCGAGCTTAGCGCCCTGCTCCGGCGTCTCGACGAACGCGAGGAACGTGTGCGCGTCAGCCTTGTTCTTGGCCTTGGCCGGAATATGCAGCGATTCGACGGGACCATCTTCCGCTGTCGGCACGTTCGAATCGATGATCGGGAACTGGAAGTAGCTCATGTTCGGCTTCACGTTCGGCGGGAAACCGCCCGTGATGAACGTGCCCATCAGCATCATCGCGGCCTTGCCCTGGAACAGGAACGGTTGCGCCGCATCCAGATCGTACGAGAGCGAGTTGTCGATAAAGTCCTTGTCGTCGAGCAACTGCTTCCACGTCGTGTAGACCTTCTTCACACGCGGATCGGTGTACGGCACTTCGCCCGCCATCAGCTTCTGGTGGAACGCGTTGCCGTTGATGCGCAGGTCGAGATAATCGAACCAGCCCGCAAGCGTCCATGCATCGCGGCCGCCCACTGCAAACGGCGTAATGCCCGCCGCCTTCAGCTTCTTGCAGGCGTCCATCAACTGGTCCCACGTCTTCGGCTCGGATGCGATCCCCGCCTTCTGGAACAGGTCCTTGCGATAGAACAGGCCCCACGAGTAGTACACGGTCGGCGCCGCGTACTGCTTGCCGTTGTACGTCGACGATTCCTTCGTCGATGCATACATGCTGTCCCAGCCGTTCTTCTTCCAGTCACCGCTCAGGTCTTCAAACAGACCGCGCCGCGCGTAGTACGCCATGCGCTCGCCGTTGTGCCAGTTGACCACATCGGGCGCGACCGTCGACAGCCAGCCCGGCAACTGCACCTTGTACGCTTCCTCATCGACGAACGACGCCTTCACGTCGATGTCGGGATGCGCCTTCTTGAAGTCGTCGATCACCGATTGCCACACCGCGCGCTGGCTTGCGCCTTTGAACGCGATGTTGATCGTCATCGTGCCCGCTTCCGCCGTCGTCGCCGCGAACGGCGAAACGGCTGCGGCGACTGCGAGGGCGGCCGCTGCAATTGCGGTGCGTGCGTTGAATTTTCTTGCTGTCATCTTCCTGTCTCCTTGTGTCCTGGTTCTAACCTGCTGGGATCACTGCTACGTTGCGAAGTTATTCCGTACATTCAGTACGATAAGCCGCGACGCCTTGCGGCTCGACTTCATGCGCACCGATCACGAAACGCGATGCATCGATACCTTCGATCACGTGTCGCGCATTCGTATAGTTGAAAACATACGTAAGCTTGCCGCGCCGGCTGATACGCACGCTGTCGCCCAACGGCGTCGGCGTGAGACCCGCTTCCGTCGCGATGCGAGCAAACAGCGACTCCGTCAGGCGATCGTCGAACAGGCTCGCGAAGTAATGCACGGAACCGTGCTGCACATACGCGGGATGACCGTCGGCAAAACGCGCGCGCACACCGAAGCTGCGTTCGTCGGCGGCATCGATCAGATCGCGCCAGTGGCGCGCCTGACCTTCGCGCAGTCCATCGCCCGCGCCATTGACGTGCACCGGCTCAGTCACGTTCGGCCGCATCGATTCGACGCGCCATACGCGGATGGGCAGCAATGATGCGAGCGCGCCCGGCGGCAGGTTCGCGGGAATCTGCAGATCAGGCGTCTTCGAGCCGGTGCGCGGACCGAGCACGATCTGCGCGCCCGATGCGGCGAGCCGCACCGCGAAGTCGCCAGGCACGACGGGCAACGGCGGCACGACGATCATCGCGTAGCCGTCGAGCGGCGCATCGGCGGGAATCACATCGACGTCGAAGCCGAGCGAGCGCAGCGCTGAGTAGTACTCGAACGCGAAGCGCGGGTAATGAAAGTCCGCGCCCTGCGGATGAATTTCAAAGAGCCACTTGGCTTCGTAGTCGTAGATCAGCGCGACCTTGCTGCGCACATTCGCGTTCGCGTCGGCATCGGCTGCCGACACCTTTGCGATCTCGTGCGCAACCTGTTCCGCTTCGCTGCCGCCGATGTCGAGGCGATTGTCGGGCGTGTTCAGCCCCGCATGCATCTGTTCCTGCGCGAACGGCGCCTGACGCCATCTGAAGTACGACACGCAGCCCGCGCCGTGCGCGAACGCTTCCCAGCTCCACAGACGCACCATGCCCGGCAGCGGCGCGGGATTCCAGTGCGCCCAGTTCACGGGACCCGGTTGCTGCTCCATCACCCAGAACGGCAGCTTCGACATACCGCGATACACGTCATGGTTGAACGAAGCAAAGTCGGGATGCCCGGTCCGCAGGAACTTCGCCTTGATCTCCGGCGCGTACCACTGCTCTTCGAGCGCGCCGAGCGGATAGCTGTCCCACGTGGCCACGTCGAGATCGCGCGCGACCTTGTAGTGATCGAACTCGGTGAACAGTTGCATGAAGTTGTGCGCAACAGGCCGGCCCGGCGAATGCGCACGGATGATCTCGACCTGCATGCGGTTATAGCGCACGACTTCATCCGACGCGAACCGCCGGTAATCGAGCCGATGCGACGGATGCGCTTCCGTGACGGTGGCAACGGGCGCATCGATTTCGTCGAAACTGCGGTACTCCATGCTCCAGAACACGGTGCCCCACGCGCGGTTCAATGCGTCGACGTTCTGATAACGCTCCTTGAGCCACACGCGAAACCGCGCGACGGCAGCGAGCGAATAGCTGACCACCGTGTTGTGGCAGCCGAATTCGTTATCTGTCTGCCAGTAAGCGACGGCAGGATGCTTGCCGTAACGCTCCGCGACCGCCGTGCAGATCTTGCGCGACGCTTCGAAATACGACGGCGACGAGAAATCGTAATGACGGCGCGAGCCGAATGCGCGCGGACGTCCATCCGCGCCCACGGGCAGAATGTCGGGATGACGGTCGATCAGCCACTTCGGCGGCGTCGCCGTCGGCGTGCACATGACGACCTGCAAACCCGCGTCGCCGAGCACGTCGATCGCGCGATCAAGCCAGCCCCAATCGTATTCGCCCGGCGACGGCTCGATACGGCTCCATGCAAATTCCGCGATTCGCACCTGCTCGATGCCGAGCGCCTTCATACGGCGCGCGTCGTCTTTCCACATCGATTCCGGCCAGTGCTCCGGGTAGTAACAGACTCCAAGGCGCATGCGCATGTCCCTTATTTATGCGTAGTGTTCGACGGAGTTGAGCGCCTTCACGGCGAATCCGTCTTCAGTGAAAAGATGGCAGGCACGGGCGGGCGCGGCGAATACCACGCGCTCGCCCTGTTCGACGCGGGCGTTGCCCGGCACCTTCGCGATCAGCACGGCGCCGCCTGGCTGCTCCAGATGCACGTAGCTATGCTCGCCAAGATGCTCGATCAGCGAAATGGTGCGCGCGAGCGTTGCATCACGTCGTGATGCATCGTCCGTGACGAGTTCGAGATGTTCCGGGCGTACGCCGAGCGTCACGGGCTGCCCGCCTTGCAAGGTGCTGCCGTCGACTTCGACGCGCAGCGTTTCGTTGGTGTGGTCGAGCGTGACGTCGACGCCTTGCGCGTCGATCGCCGTGACTCTGCCAGGCAGGAAGTTCATGCGCGGCGAGCCGATGAAGCCCGCGACGAAGCGGCTGTTGGGCCGGTGATACAACTCCAGCGGCGCACCGATCTGCGCAATGCTGCCGTAGCGCTCCGTATCCTTGCCCGAATGCAGCAGCACGATCTTGTCGGCGAGCGTCATCGCTTCTGTCTGATCGTGCGTCACGTAGACGACGCTCGCGGTTGCGAACTGTTTGTGCAGACGCGCGATTTCGATTCGCGTCTGGCCGCGCAACGTCGCGTCGAGATTGGATAAGGGCTCGTCGAACAGAAACACGCCTGGCTCGCGCACGATCGCGCGGCCAATCGCGACACGCTGGCGCTGCCCACCCGACAATGCGCGCGGCTTGCGGTCGAGCAGCGCTTCAAGTTGCAGGATCCGTGCCGCTTCCTTCACCTTGCTGTCGATTTCCGCCTTCGGCTTCTTCGCGAGCTTGAGGCCGAAGGCCATGTTCTCGTAGACGCTCATGTGCGGAAACAGCGCGTAGCTCTGGAACACCATCGCGACGCCGCGTTCGGCTGCGGCCACGTCATTGACGATGCGACCGCCGATCGACAGGTCGCCGTCCGTCACGTCTTCAAGACCCGCGATCATGCGCAGCAACGTGGACTTGCCGCAGCCCGACGGGCCGAGGAACACACAAAACTCGTTTTCGCCGATCTCCAGATCGACGTTGCGGATCACGGGCGCGTTGTCTCCATACGCCTTCTGCACGCCCTTCAACGAAATGCTCGCCATCGCTTCGACTCCGTGATTTAATCAGCCCGAAGCGGAGATTAAGCGCTTAATCTGAACGGCCGAAAAAACGACCGCATTGCGATCGCTGGCCCTTCTGAAGGCCATTGGTTGGCCGTGTAAGGCTGTCTCCGATAATTCGTTCTGTCGTTTTGCGCATGGTGCCCCGCCTTCGTAGCCAATGCAAATGATGAACGCGAGTCCCACATATTGAATAAGCGTTGCGAAACATGTCCACTTTGAGCGAAGTCGCGCGGCGCGCCGGCGTCACGTCGGCCACCGTTTCGAACGTGCTGCGCAATCGCGGGCGCGTCGGCGAGCAGACGCGTCAGCGCGTGCTCGAAGCCGTCGAAGCGCTCAACTACCGTCCGCACCTCGCGGCGCGTGCGCTCGCCGAAGGCCGCGCGCCGACCATCGCGCTGATGGTGTCGAGCATCGCGAACCCGTTCTACCCGGAGTTTGCGCTGGCCGTCGAGCGCGCGGCACGCACCAGCGGTCACTTCGTCATCATCTGCAATACCAATGAAGATCCGCACGCGGGCCGCGCATATCTGGAGCAGATTGCGGGCACGCTCTCCGAAGGCGTGCTGGTGATGAACGCCAATCTCGACTTCGACGATCTGCGCAAAACGGAAGCGCGCGGCGCACCCGTGGTGCTGTGCATGTGGGAACGTCCCGACGATCCACCCGGCTTGCCGTGCGTCGCTGTCGATTTCCGTCTTGCGGGCCAGCTTGCCGCGAAGCATCTGATCGAACTGGGACATACGCGCATCGGTGCGGTTGTCGGCAGCAAGCCCTCGGGTATTCACGCATCGCGCTATGAAGGCTTCGTCGATGCGATGCGCGAGGCAGGCCTCAAAGTGCCCGCGAAAAACGTGCGTTACGCACCCGATACGACGGAGGGCGGTTATACCGCAGCGCGCCATCTGCTGGAGCACGACACTAAGCTGACCGCCATCTTCGCGACGAACGACCTGCCCGCGCTCGGCACGATCCACGCGGCGGCCGATCTCGGGCGCGACGTGCCGCGCGATCTGTCCGTGGTCGGCATCACCGACATTCAGCTCGCGCGGCAATCGCGCCCGCCGCTCACAACCATCGCCGTGCCGACCGTCGAAGCCGCCGAGCTCGCCGTGTCCTTGCTGCGCGAGTTGATCGAGCGGCCAGCGGGCAAACATGGCGCGCATCAGAAAGCGCCGCGCGTGTGCGTGACGTCGGCGCCGCAGCTGATCGTGCGCGGTTCGACATGCAAACGCTGACCCATACCAGCACCGAAATTGAGGCTTTCCTCATACGTCACACGATCGGGCATGAAAGGCCTCGCACCATTCGATCCTGGTCAAAATCAGTACAAGCAACTGTTTGCGTCGCGTGCCGCATTGGCGGGACAGAATGAGGACAAGAACCCGCAAAGGCTTGCGTGTCAAAGGCCTGCATTGCGCAGAGCGTTTGTTTATGCGGCTTTGCGCCATCATTGAACAAAAAAATCCGCCTCAAATCATCGTCGCGCTTGTTAGACTCGAATCGACTTCCCCAAGGGTTTTCGATTCATGAACAACACAGCGGATGAACCAGAAGTCGTGCCGCGCTATCGCATCGGGGCCGTCGCTCGCATGGCGAATCTCCCCGTCGGCACGCTGCGTATCTGGGAGCGACGATATGGCGTCGTTGCGCCGCCCACCACGCAATCCGGGCATCGCCTGTACAGCGAAGCCGACGTGCGGCGCGTCGCGATGATCAAGGGGCTCGTCGATCGCGGCTATTCGATCGGCTCAATCGCCACCTTGCAGACGGGCGAACTCGAACGGCTCGCGTTCATGCACGTCGACAAGACGCCTGTGTCGCCGCTCGCGGAAGGACCCTCGGGCTTGCGGCTGCGCATCGTCGGCACGGCGCTCGCGCAGACCATCCGCCAGCATCTGCACGCGATGCAGGCGGAGCTCGCGAGCGAGCCGAAAGTCTTCGAGAACATGACGGCTGCATTCACAGAGCGCATGAACCAGCCGGCCGATGTACTGATCATTCATCTGCCGTCGCTGCACGCGGACGATGTCGAGCGCGTGCTCGCGTTGAGCGCGTCGACTCACGCGGAGAACATCGTCGTGGTGTATTCCTTCGCTGCCGCGAATACGATCAGTCTGCTGGAGCGCGTCGGCGTGCGCACGATTCGCGAGCCACTGGATCAGGCATCGATCGCGCATATGATGAGCGACATCCAGCGCAAGACGGGACAAACCGCCACGCAGCCGGACATGCGCGAGCCCGCGCCGCAGCGGCACTACTCCGACGAAACCTTGATGGCGATGGCGCATGCGTCGACCACCGTCGCGTGCGAATGCCCGAAGCATCTTGCGAGCATCATCATGCAGTTGAGCGCATTCGAGCAATACAGCGTCAGTTGCGCGTCGCGCACGCCCGCCGATGCGCTGCTACATGTGTATCTGGCGAACATTTCGGGCCGTGCACGCGCGATGTTCGAGCATGCACTGCTGAGGCTCGAACGCGAGGAACGTTGGGCGCTGGAAAAATCGCTGACAGCGCGCTGATACAACAGAAGCGGCTACGCTAAACGTTTGCGCAACCGCCCAGACGTCAGCGCTGCGAGCGCTTGTTCGCGTACATCGCGCCGTCGGCTTGCGCGAGCAGGTCGTCGATACTCTGCGGGCTGTCCGGCGCATACGTCGCCGTGCCCACGCTGCAATGCAACTGATAAGGCGTCTGTGCGGACTGGCTGTGGACATCCAGTTGATGTCTGAGACGTGCGATGGTCTGCGTCGTCCCTTCTTCGTCCGAGTCGCTCAGCAGCACGACGAACTCGTCGCCGCCTAACCGTCCGATCACATCGCTGTCGCGCAATGCCGTTTGCAATACCGTTGCAAATGCAATCAACGCACGGTCGCCTTCCGCGTGACCGTACACGTCATTGATATACTTGAAGCCATTCAGATCGAAGAGCAGCAGCGACGCGGGTTTTTGCGCGCGCTTGCAGAGCCTGATTGCATGCTGCGCGAGTGCCTCGAAGCCGCGTCGGTTCGACAGGCCCGTCAGTTCATCCGTGGTCGCGAGTTGCACGGCGGAGATTTCCTGCTCGGCCATGCGTGCAAGATCGCGCAATAGCACGCGCTCTTCGTCGTCCAATGCGCGCGGCTTCACGTCGATCAGACAGAGCGTGCCGAGCCGGCTGCCGTTGTCGACGGTGAGCGGATAGCCCGCGTAGAAGCGGATATTCGGGTCGCCCGTGACAAGCGGATTGTCGGCGAAGCGCACATCGAGCAACGCGTCGTTCACGAGAAACAGTTCATCGTCGAGAATCGCGTGGCCGCAGAAAGACACATCGCGCGATGTTTCCGAAGCATCGATGCCGGGATGCGACTTGAACCACTGGCGATGGCTGTCGACCAGCGTGACGGCCGCAATGGGCACGCCGAACAGGCGTCGCGCGAGTCGCGTGAGACGGTCGAACCGTTCTTCCGGCGGTGTATCGAGTATGTGAAGCGAACGCAACGTCTCCACGCGTTCGCTTTCGTTATGTGGCATTGATGGTCGCAGCATTCGAGATCCGGATTAAACGCGAACACGCGATACTCCATTACCACCGCGCGATCCGCCGCAGGTTGAACGGAACCGGGTACAAATTCTATCCGCAGCCTGCGGTAAATGAAACGAATTACGCCCTGCTCAGTTGACTCAAATGCATGCGTAATTGCCCTGGCTGAAAGCTAACCGACACCTGTCGGCCCGTTCAATACGATGCGCACCTTGCGCGCCAGTTCCGCGCGCCGATACGGCTTGTGAATCATGTCGAACTCGCTGCCGTTCGCATCGGTCCGCTCGAGCGACGCATCGGCATAGCCCGTCGTCAGCAGCACCTTGATCTTCAGTTGCAGGCGCCGCGCCTCGCGCGCGAGCATCACGCCGTTCATGTTGCCCGGCATGATGTGGTCGGTGAACAGCAGGTCGACAGTCGTGCCGTCCTGCAAAATCTCCATCGCCTCTTTCGTGTTCAGCACGACGCGCGTGCGGTAGCCGATCTGCTCGAGCATCGCCTGTGCGACTTCCGCCACTTCGACGCGGTCGTCGACGATCAGTATCGTTTCGTTGCCCGCCTTTTCGATCGCCTTCGGTGCGGACGGACGACGCAGCGCATTGCCTTCCACAGCCGGGAAATACAGCCGCAACGTGGTGCCGACGCCCGGTTCCGAATACAGGTTCACGGCGCCGCCCGACTGCTTCGCGAAGCCATATACCATCGACAACCCGAGGCCCGTTCCCTTGCCTTCGTCCTTGGTCGTGAAGAACGGGTCCATCACCCGGTCGAGAATCTCAGGCGGGATGCCGCAGCCGTTGTCGGAGATCGCAATGCTCACGTAGCGGCCGGTCCGCAGGTCAGCGAATCCGACCATCGCCTGCTGCTCCAGTTCGACCGTCTCCGTGCGCACTGTCACGACACCGTCGCGCTGGCTTGCAAGCGCGTCGCGTGCATTGAGCAGCACGTTGAGCAATGCGACTTCGAGCTGGGTCGAATCGACGCGGCAATTGCCGAGGCCATCCTCATATTCGGTCTTCAGAGAAACGTTCTCGCCAAGCGTGCGCCGCGCGAGTTCGACCATGCTGTCCGCGAGCGTGTTCAGATTGACTGGGCGCCCCACGAGCTTCTGCTTGCGCGCAAACGCGAGCAGCTGTTGTGTCAGCGTCGTGGCTTTGGCGACCGCGCCGCGTATGCGATCGAGGCTTTGTGCCATCACCGGGCCTTGCGCATTACCTTCGATGCCCATTTGCAGCACATCCACATAACCCGCCATCACCTGCAGCAGGTTGTTGAAGTCGTGCGCTATGCCGCCCGTCAGCTGCCCGAGCGCCTCCATCTTCTGCGCCTGATGCAGCGCGTCCTCTGCGTCGCGGCGACGGCTCACGTCCAGTTGCGAGCCGAAGAAATACACCAGTTCGCCTTGCTCGTTGAAGACGGGCGAAATGAAGAGCGCGTTCCAGAACGTCGAGCCGTCCTTGCGATAGTTGAGAATCTCCGTCGCGATTTCGCGGCGATGCGCGACGGCGTCCCGCACCTCGTCGATGGTCGCGCGATCCGTCTCCGGCCCTTGCAGAAAACGGCAGTTGGTGCCGATGATCTCCGGCAGCTCATAGCCCGTCATGCGCAAGAACGCATGGTTCGCGAAGATCACGGGGTTGTCGGGCAGGTTCGGATCGGTGACGACCATCGGCATGCGTGTCGTCGATACGGCGGCAAAGAAGATATCGTCCCGATGGTCGGTGATCTGATGCGCGCCGCTTCGAATGGTTGTGAGTGTACGGTTGGTATCCATGGCATTTGACGCAATAAGGTGCGACAGCCACGGTTGTTTCGCTCGACTCTTTACGTGGGCAATCACACTCCGGTTTGAGAAGCCGCATCGGTCTGCGCAGAGCGATGCGGAATTGCATGGCGTCCGTCAGTGCGAAATTCATGCCGACACGAAAATGCGGCAGTATTTGCGCAAACGCTCACGAATAGAAGGGAAGAGTTACCGCGCAAAGCCGCCATGCGTCACTGGAAATGCCGGGTAAGCGATGCGTGATTTAGCAAAAGGAAAAGCGGATAGAAAAATTTTCAAACTATCTTTACTGCTGCGTCCGGCGCAGCATCGACAGGTCATAGCCTAGTGCGCGAACCCGTTCCAGCAGCGCGCGTTGCAGTTCGACAGCGGGCTTCGCCTCACGGGTGAGTATCCACAGATACGTGCCGCTCGGTTCGCCGACGATCGACCAGCCGTAGTCGTCGGCATGATCGAGCACCCAGTAGTCGCCGACATAGAACGGCCCGAAGAACGATACTTTGAGCTTTGTGTTGTCCGACTCGGGGACCACACGCGCCTTGCCACGCGCGATGCGCCGCAGTCCATCAGCACCGCCCTCGCGGCCCGCGTTGATCACGCTGATCAAGCCGTCGTCGCGCTTCGCGTAGTCCGCCGTGACGAAATCGCGGCCTCGTTCGAAATGATTGTCGTAGCGCGCGAACTCGTACCAGCGCCCCGTATAGCGGTCCACGTCGACGCTTTTTGCCGGCTCGGGCACGCGCGCATTGCCTTTTTTCCTTCTGATGATGATCGCACACGCAACCAGCAAACCCACTGCGACGACCGCCGCGCCGGCAATGACAGCGCGCGCGTGAGAACTGCTGTGCTCGATCTCCTGACTGACGTTTTGTTCGACACTCATCGGTATCAACCTCCCGGATATGAAACCTCGACCCGGTGACAAAGCCGTTTAGACCTTACGCGTCTGAAAGTTTTCCAGCAAAGCGCAATACGGTGTCAGCGCAATGAATGCTTGACGGCAACCCCGAGACGCAGATTCGCAATAGCCGCTATGCTCTCTCTTCTGCATTTCCATCCCGCTGCACTCAACCTCTTATAGTTTCCTTCTCGCGGAGTCGATCATGCAATACCGCAAATTCGGCCATACTGGTCTTACTGTCTCGCGTTTGTGTCTCGGTACGATGACTTTCGGTTTGCAAACCGAAGAAGACGTATCGCATGGCATTCTCGACAAGGCGACAGACGCCGGTGTGAATTTCATCGATACGGCCGATGTCTATCCGCTAGGCGGCGATGAAAACCTTGCGGGGCGCACCGAGGAAATCATCGGACGCTGGCTCAAGGGCAAGCGCGACCGCTTCATTCTCGCGACCAAAGCCGTCGGCAAGGTCGGTCCGCATGCGTGGAATCAGGGCGCATCGCGCAAGCATCTGCTCGACGCCATCGACGATTCGCTGCGCCGCCTGAACACCGATTACGTCGATCTGTACCAGCTGCATTCCGACGACCGCGAAACGCCGCTCGACGAAACACTCGAAGCGCTCGACGTGATCGTGCGCTCGGGCAAGGCGCGCTATATCGGCGTCTCGAACTATCTGGCGTACCGGCTCGCGCGCATGCTCGGACGCTCCGACGTATTGCGTACCGCGCGATTCGTGTCCGTGCAGCCGCGCTACAACCTGCTGTTCCGTCAGATCGAACGCGAATTGCTGCCGCTCGCTGACGAAGAAGGCCTGGCCGTGATTCCCTATAACCCGCTTGCGGGCGGCCTGCTGACGGGCAAGCATCGACACGACGCGAAGCCCGCGGACGGACGCTTCACGGAGACGGTCGGCAAGGCAGGTGAGATGTACTCGGAGCGCTACTGGCACGAGCGCGAATTCAAGACCATCGAGACACTGCGCGAGATCAACGCGAAAACGGGCGAACCGATGACGAAGACGGCGATTGCATGGGTGCTCGCGAACCCCACCATCACGTCGGCGATCATCGGCGCGAGCCGTGTCGAGCAGTTGAACGACTCGCTTGCCGCAGTCGACCTGGCGCTCGACCCCGAGATCAAGAAGCAGCTCGACGAGGCGACCGTCGAATACCGCTGGGGCGATGCGCCGCGCTGAGCGTTAGTGCTGCGCTAGCGTCCGTAGCGCAGCACGGTGCTGCTCGCGGCCAGCACGTGATTCGTGACGGCCGCGAGGAACGCGTCGTGATTGAGATTGGGCGGCAGCGCATCGGGCGCGAGATCGAGCGCATAGACCTGCAACACATAGTGATGCGGCACGTCGCCGATGGGCGGGCAAGGTCCGTAATAACCGGGCTTCCCAGTGCGATTGATGCCGCTCACGCTGCCTGCCGGCGCCGACTCACCATGCTGCATCGCGTTCATCGACGCGGGTATCGCGTACAGAACCCAATGAATCACGCCAATGCCCTTGGCGCCGTCGGGATCAAAGAGCGTCACCGCGAAGCTGCGCGTGCCGGATGGCGCGTTGCGCCATTGCACGGCCGGCGACTGGTTGCCGCCGCCACAATTGTTCGCGCTGGCCGCGTGGCTCGAATCGATGGTGCCGCCGTCGGGCGTGCCCGGCGACGTCACTTCGAAAGCGTCGGCCGCCACGGCGTGCGTGGCGCCTGACGAGAGCGCCATACATAGCGCAATGGCTGCGAGCCGGGTATTAGAGAGAGTTTTCATTGGACGGCTCCGTCGAAAGAGATACGGTCACGCGTTCATGACCGCATCGGAGGAAACGAACGGCCATGCCCGTTTATTCCCCCGCCCGCTCTGTGATCTACCCCGGCCTGAAGGCCGGAGCTTCTGAAAGACCTCGCGATCCCCCGTTTCTGCTTCATCGCTGACTGCCTGCCGACGGCCTAAGCCGCAAGCAGGTCTTGCGTCTGCTCCACAGACATAGCTTCGGGTACCCTCAAAGCCCCCGGCGACCCGCCGGTCCCTGAATGCTTGCGTCGAAACGCTACCCGCTTCGTGGTCTTTGGGGCGTCATAGGACCATCGCGCAATGCCTTGATGCCGCGAGCCTTGATGACCCGAGCAGCATTCCAGTCGGCGTGCGCCTCGAAACCACAGCGTTGACAGGCAAACCGCGCACCCTCGCGATTTCCCGGGTGAGTGTGCTCACACTGAGAACACTCCTGACTTGAGTAAGCCGCCGATACCTTGACCGCCAGCTTGTTGTGCCACGCCGACTTGTACTGCAACTGCCGATCCAGCTCTCCCCAGCACGACGCGAGAATCTTCCTGCTGAGTGCAGCCTTCGCGCATGCGCCGTTGCGCAGCCATTTGCCGGTGACAGGATCCTGCCTGGCCTTGGGCTTGCGCGTCATATTCCTGATTCGCAAGTCTTCGAGGACGAAGAGACGGGCGTCGGCTGTCACAAGACCATGCGTCGTCTTGTGCGTGAAGTCGCGACGTACGCGCTGGCCGTAGTTTTTCCGCCGCGCGATCTTTTGAGCGAGCTCACGGCGGTTGGTCGAGTGCTCTTTTGCACGGGACATTTTCTTCTGGTACCGGCGAGCGCCTGCCTCCCGGCGCTCAATGCGCGCGAGATTGACCTGCCCGATCTGATGCTGCCGCCCGGTGCTGTCGGTGAAGCAGTTCTCGCGTACGTTCCGATCAAGGCCGATCGTCGCTGCGTCGAGCGCATCATCATCCAGGCCCGCCTTTCACATGGAAACCACCCTTGGGTTGCTTTGATCCTGAAAGCCCATACTGATCAATGACTTGAACAGTCATGGTCTGCTTGGCGGTCGCCGACACGCAGCAGGTGAACATGGGCTGCCGGGACGTCGCTGGGCATCGCTGCGGCCGGGCCAGCCCTCGAGTTTTATCAGTTTTTCAGTCGCTACGGTCGTGAGCAGGATCGCGCACCACAGAGTTGCCGTTGATCTCGTAGGCGATTTCATGCCGCTCGCGCACGATCCTGTCGTTCTCGTGCGCATAGCTGAAACTCACAAACCAGCGACCCGCTTCGTTGCGGATGACGATGGTCTTCGGAATGCCATACGGCCTGTGGGCCTTGAACCTGAGCAACCCGACCGGGTTTTTCGCGGTGCCGATTTCCAGAACCACTTCACCATTCGACGGCACGAACCGGAAGAGTTCGCCCGTCAACATGACCGTGTTGAAATTCTTTCGCGTGCGATGCGTAGGGGCCTTTGCGAGCCCCTTGATCTGGCGAGTCTTGGCGCACATCCAGCGGTAGGCGCCATTGCGCAGCACCTGGCTTGGTACATCGTAGAGCCATGGTGACAGTTCACGGCTCTTGAAGCGCGAATACTCCTGATCGAGCGGCGTCTTCAGCTTCTCCGAATCCGTTACTCCGCTCGCAATCAGCATACGGCGCTGTGCAGCGTACAGGTGATCCTCACTGACCTTGCCGTTGTAGATGCACCGCTGACATCCAATCCATTGCCGAAGCACTGCGGCCAGCGATCCGCTGACCAGGGCCTGAAACCTTACGCCGGACTGGAGGATGATTGACATGCAAACACTGTACAGGCATACAGCCATATGTCAAGTCAGGCATCCTCTCGATCTCCGTTTCAGAGGATGCGAACCTTCGGTTCGCTGTCTTTCCTTCCTCCCCATGAATGAGGAGGATTGTCGGCTTTCTTGTTCAACAAAACACGCCCGACTTCTGGTTCGCTTCCGGCAACTGCCGCGTTTCCCGCACCGACTTCGGATGCCAGAGCCTAGCGCCGCCTTCGATGCCCGCCGCGTTCGATACGACGGCCGCATTTGACGGCAACTCAAACGTGAGACGCTCCGCATTGCCGCCGCCGATCCACAGCTTGTCGTAGTTGACGAGCGAAGCGAGGATCGCGATCACCTTCTCGACACGCCGGTTCCAGCGCTTGCTGCCCACCTTCTCGCGCGCCGCATTTCCGATGTACTCGTCATACGTGCGGTCCTTGCTGACGGGATGATGCGCGAGTTCGAGATGTGGCATCAGTTCGCCGTCGCGAAAGAGCGCGGTGCCCGCGCCCGTGCCCAGCGTCAGCACGAATTCGATGCCATGCCCTTCGATCGCCGCGAAGCCCTGCATCTCGGCGTCGTTGATCATCCGCACGGGCAAGCCGCCCACACGCGCCGCCAGTTGTTCCGCGAGCGCGAAGCCGCGCCAGCTCGCATCGCCGATATTCGGTGCCGTCAGCACGTGGTTGTCCCGCACGACGCCCGGAAAGCCGATCGACATCAAGGTTGGATGCTGCGCATCGACGAGCGGCTGCACGAGCGTCGCCAGCGTATCGACGAGTTGCTCCGGCGTGCAGGGATGCGGTGTCGCGACGCGCACGCGTTCGCTTTTCATGTCGCCGTCCGCGTCGATCACGGCCGCCTTCAACCCCGTGCCGCCGACGTCGATGGCGAGTATCCGTTCACCGTCGCTTTTGGTGTTACGTCGCGTCTGTACTTTAGCTTTAGCCAAATCGTCCCCCTTTCGTTTGTCGTTGTGACAGGACTACTCTTTGCTCTGCAATGAACGCCACGCGCGGCCATCGCGCGCGAGCAGTTCATCGGCTTGCGCCGGCCCGCTGCTGCCCGCCGGGTAGCCATGCACGGGCAGCGCGCTGCCTTCGGGATGCAACACGCGATCGACCGCACACCAGCCCGACTCGATGCTGTCGGCGCGCTGGAACAGTGTCTCGTCGCCGAGCATGCAGTCGTAGAGCAGCGTTTCATAGCCGACGTTCGCGCGTTCGTCGAAGTAGTCGTTGTAGTTGAACGCCGAGCGCACCGGGCCGATCTGCATCGCCGGTCCGGGCACCTTCACGTTGAAGTCGAAGCGCGTGCCATGCGCGGGATCGATGCGCAGCGTGAATACGTTCGGCGTCAACGCTTCGACGGGCGTGTCGCGGAACATCAGAAACGGCACGCGCTTCAGCTGCACGGCGATCTCGGTGCGGCGCGCGGCCATGCGCTTGCCCGTGCGCAGATAGAACGGCACGCCCGCCCAGCGCCAGTTGTCGATGAACACGCGCGCGGCCGCATAGGTTTCCGTCGTGCTGTCGCGCGCGACGTCGGGTTCGTCGCGATAGCCGACGCCCGCATCGCCCTTTTCGTACTGGCCGAATACGACGTCGTCGCGCTTCAGCGGCTCGATGGCGGCGAAGAGTTCGGCTTTCTTGTCGCGCACGGCTTCGGCATCGAATGAATTGGGCGGCTCCAGCGCAACCATTGCGAGCAACTGGAACAGATGGTTCGGCAGCATGTCGCGGAATGCGCCCGTCTGCTCGTAGAACTTGCCGCGCCCTTCGACGCCGAGCGTTTCCGCCGCCGTGATCTGCACACTGTCGATGTACTCGCGCCGCCACACTGGCTCGAACATCGCATTCGCGAAACGCACGGCGAGGATGCTCTGCACGGTGTCCTTGCCGAGAAAGTGATCGATGCGATAGACCTGCGATTCGTTTGCGTAACCCAGAATGTGCGCATTGAGATCGCGCGCGGACGCGAGGTCCGTGCCGAACGGCTTTTCGATCACGAGACGCCGGAAGCTCCCCTCGCGCTGCGCGTCTTCTTTCAGCAAGCCAAGCTTGCCGAGACGTTCGACGATCGGCCTGAAAAAGCGGGCGCCCACCGCGAGGTAGAAGATCGCATTGCCGTGCGGCGTTTTCTCGATGCGCTGCTTGAGCGCTTCGAATGCATCGTCGGTTTCGAATTCGCCCGCCATGTATTCCATGCGCGATGAAAGCCACTTCCAGGCTTTCTCGTCGACCTTTCCGGTATGCGCTTCACTAGCCTTGTCGGCGGCAAACTGCTCCAGCGACTTGCCGAGATCGCCGAGCCATTCCTTCGTTTCGCGCTCGCCGTGATTGACGCCGATGATGTGCATGCCGTCGTCGAGCAGGCCATCGACGGTCAGGTTGTACAGCGACGGCGTCAACAAACGTTTAGTCAGATCGCCGCCCGCGCCGAAGATGACCAGCGTGCACGGCGGCGCAGGCCGTTTGCCTGCGGGACCCGCGGCGGCTGCATGCGGCCCTGCGCCGATCTTGCAGCTTGCTGACGAGGTAGTCGATGAAGCGTCGTTTGCGTCATTGGACATGGCAGTCTTTCCATGAATGAGCCATACGAGTGGCGATATCTGAAAGACCCGCCGCCATGCCGCACAGTTCAATCGAACCGCTGCAATAGCTGCGGGCAGCGCGGTCTATTTCACGGAAGCCGCCACTTCGGCATCCTGCGCCTCGCCCGTTTCAGGCACGAAGCCGGAACTTGCAAGTTCGCGCGGCTGCAGCAGCAACGCGACGAGACCCGACCATCCCGTCTGATGCGACGCGCCCACCCCGCGTCCGTTATCGCCGTGAAAGTATTCGTGGAAGAGCACGAGATCCTGCGAGCGCGGGTCCGCCTGCAACAGCGGATACGCAGCCATCACAGGTCGCTCGTTGTTCTTGTCCTTCAGGAACAGCGTGGTCGTACGCTGCGCGAGTGCGTCGGCGATTTCGGACAATGAAAGCTGGTTGCCCGAGCCCGTCGGGTACTCGACGCGAAAATCGTCGCCGTAATAGCGATGAAATTCATACAGCGACTCGATCAGCAGATAGTTGACGGGCATCCACACTGGCCCGCGCCAGTTCGAATTGCCGCCGAACACGCGTGAATCCGATTCGGCAGGCAAGTACTTCACGCAGAAGCTCTGGCCGTTGTGCTGATAGACGTACGGTTGATCGCGATGCACACGCGACAGCGCGCGCACGCCGTGATCGGACAGGAACTCGGCTTCGTCGAGCGCGCGCTTGAGCAGCGCTTTCATCCGATGCCCGCGCAACAACGAAAGCAGCAGGCTATTGCCGCGCCCCGGCTCGTTCCAGCGCGACACCAGCCGCGCGAGATCGGGCTTGTTGCGCAGGAACCAGACAAGGCGGTCGCGCAGACCCGGCAGCGAGCCATGCAGACGCTCTTCGAGCACATGCACAGCGATCAGCGGAATCAGGCCGACAATCGAGCGCACGCGCATCGGCACATTGGAGCCGTCAGGCAAGCGCAGCTTGTCATAGAAGAATTCGTCCTCGCTGTCCCACAGGCCCGTATCGCAGTTGTCTTCGCAACTGACGGCCTGCGCGATATACAGGAAGTGCTCGAAGAACTTCACGCCGATATCGACGAACACGTGATTCGCAAACGCGAGTTCGAGCGCGATGCGCATCAGGTCCAGCGCATACGCGGCCATCCACGCGGTGCCGTCGGCCTGATCGATATGACCGCCCGTCGGCAACGGCGACGAGCGGTCGAAAATGCCGACGTTGTCGAGGCCGAGAAAGCCGCCCTGGAAGATATTGCGTCCGTCGGCATCCTTGCGGTTCACCCACCACGCGAAGTTGAGCAGCAGTTTGTGAAAGACCAGTTCGAGAAAATCGCGGTCGCCCTTGCCCATCAGCGCGCGATCGATTTCGTAGACACGCCACGCGGCCCATGCGTGCACGGGCGGGTTCGCATCGCTGAACGCCCATTCGTACGCGGGGATCTGCCCGTTCGGGTGCATGTAGCGATCCTTCACGAGCAGCAGCAACTGGCGCTTCGCAAACGCGGGATCGATCAACGCGAACGCGGCGGCATGAAACGCGAGGTCCCATGACGCGTACCACGGATACTCCCACTTGTCGGGCATCGACACGATGTCCGCGTTGCACAAATGCCGCCAGTCGCGATTGCGTCCCTGTTTGCGCGATGCGGGCGGCGTCGGCTGCAAGGGATCGCCGTCCATCCAGCGCTCGACGTCGAACTGGTAATACTGCTTCGACCACAGCATGCCCGCCAGCGCCTGGCGCTGCACGAGCCGCTCGTCCGCGCCTTCGATATGGTGCTGCAACGCCGCATAGAACGCATCGGCTTCGGCGATGCGCTGGGCGAACAGTTGCTCGGCATCGAGCGGCGTTTCATCGGGGCAAAACTCGGGACGCCAGCGCAGATAGACGACGGCCGTCCCATGCGGCGGCAGATTCAGCGGCACGTGCGCGGCCGCTTTGGTGCCCGCGTCGCGCCGGATCGCGTCGGCGTCGCCATGCACGAGGTAGTCGTTGAAGCCGTCCTTGAACGGACCTTCGGCCTCCATGTTGAAATGGCGCCGGACGTTCGTATCGTTCTCGCAGAACAGCCACTCGAAGACCGTCGTATCGGGCGACCACGCCGTCACCACCATCGGCTCGTGACCAGGATGCGTGCCGAGCAGGCGCGTGACGCCATGCACTGTCTCCTTCGTGAGCTTCGGGCGCTCGTCCGACTCCTTCCACGACCATTTGTTGCGCGCCCAGATTTGCGGCAGCAGATCGAGACTGGCGGATTCGTCCGCGCGGTTTTCGACGGTGACGCGCATCACGATGTCTTCGGGCGTGTTCTTTGCGTATTCGACGGTCACGTCGAAATAGCGCAGGTCGTCGAAGACACCTGTGTCGAGTACTTCATATTCCGGCAGGTCCGCACCGCGCCGCCGGTTCTCTTCGACGAGATCCTGATACGGAAACGCGCCATGCGGGTACTTGTACAGCATCCGCATATACGAATGCGTCGGCGTGCCGTCGAGATAGAAATACAGCTCCTTGACGTCCTCGCCGTGATTGCCTTCCTGATTCGTGAGGCCGAACAGGCGTTCCTTGAGAATGGGATCGGCGCGGTTCCACATGGCGATCGACACACACCAGTTCAATGTGTCGTCGCCGAAACCCGCAATGCCGTCCTCGCCCCAGCGGTAGGCGCGGCTGCGTGCGTGATCGTGCGGGAAATAGTCCCATGCGGTGCCGTTCGGGCTGTAGTCTTCGCGCACCGTGCCCCACTGACGCTCGCTCAGATACGGACCCCAGCGCTGCCATCGCGCGCACTCGCTGGAGTGCAGACGTATTCCTTCGACGGTCGCAAGCAGGTTTCCGGCGCGCAGCGGAGGCATGGCAGCGTCCTCGTCTCTCGTGTGACGGTGGGTGTCACATCGTAGCGCGGTTTGGGGTGTTCGCGTCGGGGAGGTTGGCATGGACGCTTTCGCCCAGCAAAACGCCCATACGCAACCGCGCCCCCAGCGACCACGCCTGAAACGGCGTGCCGCCCGGCGTGTGCGGCGCATCGCCGTCTGCGACTTCTGAAATGTGGTCGAGGCCCGCGCGATCCAGATGCGCGTCGAGCGGCGCGAGAAAGCGCGCGCGTGCTGCGCTGCGGGCTGCCTCGTCGGGACGTTGCACGCGCAGCCATGCTTCGACGAATGGCCCCAGCAACCATGGCCACACTGTCCCCTGGTGATACGCGCCGTCACGCTCGAGCGGCGCGCCCGCATAGCGCCCGCGATAACCGGGATCTTCCGGCGACAACGTGCGCAAACCCAGAGACGTCAGCAGATGCGCTTCCACCTGCGCAACGACGGCGCGCGCCGTGTCGCCTTCGACCAGCGCAAACGGCAAGCCGCCTGCCGCGAAAATCTGATTGGGCCGGATCGATCGATCAACCGTTCCGGGCACATGGTCGACATCGACGTTATCGAACAGCGCGCCTGTTTGCGGATCGACGAAGCGTTTCGCAAACGAAGCCGCCACACGGTCGGCAGCTTCAGTCCATCGCGCGTTCCACTGTGCTGCAATGCGCAATGCGTTGAACCACAACGCCTGCACTTCGACGGGTTTGCCGATGCGCGGCGTCACGACCCAGTCGCCGACCTTCGCATCCATCCACGTGAGCTGCGCGCCAGGCACGCCTGCACGCAGCAGACCATCGTCGTCGGCGTGGATGCCGTAGCGCGTGCCCTGTGTGTAGCCGGCCAGAATCGTATCGACGGCTGCGTGCAGGCGCTCGCGCGTCGCGTCCGACGCATGCCCCGTCGCCAGATAGTCGTGCACGGCAATCGCGAACCACAGCGATGCATCGACCGAGTTGTATTCCGGCTCGTCGCCGTAATCGGGAAAGCGGTTCGGACACATGCCTTGCGAAATCGTCCCCGCCCATGCGAGCAGGATCGACTCGGCTTCCGCGAGTCGCCCCGTGACGATCAGCAGACCGCGCATCGCGATAAACGTATCGCGGCCCCAGTCGGTGAACCAGGGAAAACCGGCGACGATCGTGCGGCCCGCCGACCGCGCGACGACGTAGGCATCGGCGGAACGATGCAGGCGTGAAGCGAAAGAATCGCGGCGATTCGTTTCGGTCTCGGCAAGCGTGTTCGCCAGTTCAATCGCGGTGGCTTGCGTAACAGGCGGCGACTGGTTCGACACGTCCGCGCTCAATATCATCACGGCCGCATGCGAACGAAGATCGAACGTGAAGACGCCCGGCGTCGCGAGGTCTTCGGTGAAATCGAGGCCGCGCTCACGTTCGCGTACGTAGCAGAAATTGCGATACCAGTCGGGCGCGTGTTCATATGCGCCGTTCGTGACGACACGAATCGCTGGCAGATCGTGATACGGCTGCCACTGCACACGTTCGCCATCGACGGAAGCAGAAAAATCGAATGCGCCGTTCTCGTGATGCAGCGCGTGATAATCGCGGCCCGACAGCAACGGACGGACGTGCAGTGTGATTGCGTCATCACGGCGCGCATCGCCATCGAATGCCACGCGCCAGCGCAGCACAGTTTCGCAAGTTGCTTTCGCGACAAACGCTTCCGCGATCACACACGTCCGCGCATCGATGCGGAAGCGCCATGTCGGCCACGGCGTCGTGTCGAACCCGATCAGACTCGCAGCAATGTCGGGATAAACGATATCGGGCGCGTAACGCTGCATCGACAGCGGATAGCGCACGCCCTTCGTCTCGATCCAAGCCTCGACCCCATTCACAAGCACGATACGGCCCGCTGGCGCGCGCGTCGCCGTCAGCAGCAGCGCGTGATAGCGGCGCGTGCGCAGCATGCCGGCCGTGCCCGACGCAAAGCCGCCAAAGCCGTCGGCTTCGAGCCATTCGTCTTCCAGACGTTCGATATCGAAAGGAGATTCGACGCGTGTCATCGCTATAGCCGCCGTGCGTCGGCGACGGGATCAAGACAGCCGACAGATTAGCCGCTCGCACATGAAATGTCTTGTGCGCTCAGCTGGCAGACTGCGCGGTCGATTGCTCGCCCACACCTGTTGCGCTGGAATCGCGCTGAATCGGCAGCACGGCCCAGACTTCCAGGCCGCCACCCTCACGCGCATGGAACTCCAGCGTGCCGCCATGCAGCCGCGCAATGCGTTCGACGATCGCCAGCCCCAACCCCGTGCCGCCCGTTTTGCCATGCGCGTTCTTGCCGCGCTGGAACGGCGCCTTGAGCCGTTCGAGTTCTTCCGCGCTCAAGCCTTTGCCGCGATCGGCGACGGCCACATAAATCGCCTGCGCGTCCGCCCACGTCCGCACGGCGAGACCCGTTTGTCCGTACACGACGGCGTTCTGCATCAGGTTCATCACGAGCCGCATCATCGTGATGGGCCGAAACGCGTGCTCAGGCAGCTCGCCCAGTTGCAGGTCGAACTCGTGTCCAAGGCCCGCGAAGTCGGCGGCAAGCTGGCTGATCAGCGCGTTCAGATCGCCCGATTGCGGCGTCTCGCGCTCGCCACTGCCCGCGTAGTCCATGAACTGCTGAAGAATCGTATCAATCTGATCCAGATACGATTCCGCCGCGCCGACGAAGGCTTCGTCGCCATTCGTGTCGTTCGCCATTGCCATCGCGAGACGCAGCTTGGTCAGCGGCGTGCGGATGTCGTGCGAGATGCCCGCGAGCATCAGCGCGCGCGTCGCTTCCGCCTGCTGCAACGCCTGCGTCATCTGGTTGAACGCGCCGCTCACCTGGGCGATTTCCGTCGGACCATCGACGGGCAAAGGCGGCGGCACTTCGCCCGCGCTCACGCGGCGCGCCGCTTGTGCAAGCTCTCGCAATGGACGGTTCAGATGCGCCTGCAGCGCAAAACCCGTCAACGCGGCGAGCATCGCCAGCCCGATCGACAGCAGCACCGCCGTCAGTATGCCGCCGCCCTGCGCTTCTTCCGGCGCCTGCAAGCCGATCCAGTATGGCTTGCCCGCCACATGAATGCGGATCCACATGCGCGGATGCGGCGCGCCTTGCCAACGCACTTCGGTACCCGCAGGCAGATAGCGGTGCAGCGTCTCGAGAAAGGTCACCAGCTGGGAGGTCCGGTAGAACGCGAGCAACCGCACACGCGGCTCGGACACGGCTTCCGTTGGCGGTTCGCTGCGCGCCTCGAGCCGCGCGACGAGCGTGTCACGCGTGTCCTCGGGCGAGGACGCGAGCGCATTGTCCAGCGTCTTGATGTACGTGCCGAACACGGCTGCGGCGCGTTCGACGCGCGGCTTCTGCACATAATGAATCAGCACGCTCAGCGAGCACACCTGAGTGAACGCAACGAGCACGATCAGCAGCGCGATGTTGCGCGCGAGCACGCTGCGCGGCAGCAAGCGGGACATGAAGCGCCGCACCATGCGCGCGCTCATGCGTCGACGTCGGCGGCGAGCATGTAGCCGACGCCCCACACAGTCTTGATGTAACGCGGCTTCGACGGATCGCTTTCGATCGCCTGCCGCAGACGCAGAATCTGCACATCGATGCTGCGGTCGAGCGCATCGTGGTCGCGCCCTCTTGCGCGCGCGATCAGATTGTCGCGGCTCACCGCGCGGTTCGGCGATGCGGCGAGCGCCGTCAGCAGCAGCATCTGCGCCGAATGCAGTTCGAGAAGATCGTCCTGTTTGTAGAGGCACTGCTTGGCGACATCGAGCCGGAACTCCCCGAAGCGCAGCGTCTGCGTGGTGACGGTCGGATCGTTCGAGGCGATTTTCTGGCGGCGCAGCAGCGCATTGATGCGCGCCACCAGTTCGCGCGGCAGGAATGGCTTGGCAAGGTAATCGTCGGCGCCCGTTTCGAGGCCGATCACGCGATCGAGCGGATCGCCTTTGGCCGTGAGCATCAGAATGGGCAGCGTGTGCCCTTCCGCCCGCAGTTTCGCGCAGATCTGCAGGCCGTCTTCTTCGCCGATCATCAGATCGAGCACCAGCAGGTCATACGGCTCGCGCTGCAAATAGCGTTCGAGCCGCTTGCTGTTTTCCACCGCGCGGACTTCGAAACCATGTCCGCTCAGAAAGCGCTGCAGCATATTGCGGAGTTCCGCTTCGTCGTCGAGCACGATGATGCGGGCGGGTCGGTCCATGCAAGGCTCCTTCGTCGCTTATGGTTTCATTCGTCTTGCAACAGTTTAGCTTCATGCCGACCCGCTTTTCCGTCAGTGCGATCCCGCGTGCTGCGCCATGAACTGCTCGATCTGCGCGAGCGTCACGTAGCCCTGCTTCTGCGTGTCGATCTCGTTGAAATGCTGCGCCACGCGTGGCATGCCCGTCTGCGCCTGGGCAAGCGTCAGCTTGCCGTCATGCGTCGTGTTGGCGGCGGCAAAGCGCTCCTGCAACTGCTGCATCATGCGCTCCATACGCGGCGATCCTGCCATCGGTTGCGGCGCCGTCTGGGCCATCACGCCCGTCGATGCAATGCACAAAGCCAGAATAGCGATCAACTTCTTCATTTCCCATCTCCATCATCGGTTCATTCAACTTCTTCGCTACGTCGTGTTGCGATTCGTCGTTGGCGAAGCGAATTCTGGTTGTCCGGGACACGCAAGGCAATTTCAAAGTTATGTCGATCCATGTCATGTCAGCGCCACGCATCTTCACGCACGATGCAACGCGTATTACGCAGCAGGCGCTTCAAACATGGGCGTGCTTTTTCCGACATCGAATGAAACAGGTAATCGCTGCCCTTCACCGAAGGCGTTGCGTATCGTTTGCACGTCGGTTGCCTCATCAGCACTTCGCATCGCAGCCGCCGACATCCGTTTCAGGAGTTTCATGTGAACATTCGCTCTGCTTATACGTCCGCGATCGCCGCCATGGGCATCGCCTGTTCGACGAGCGCCTATGCCGGCACCGTCTTCATTCATGCGGCCTATGTGCCCGCCGCCGTCTATGCACCGGCGCGCACGCTCTATTACGTGCCGCCGCAACCGCCTGCCGTCGTGCCCATCGTGCCGGTGGCGCCCGTCGTGCCCTACGTTGCCGTCGTGCCGCCACCCGCGCCCGCGATACGGCTGCCCTATGCGACGATTCCAGTGCCTGTCGTCATCATCCGCTGACCGCATTCGCGCCGCGATTCACTTGATCTTTGCGGAGGCGAGGCCAACAATGAAAGCCTCTTTCGTCGTCGACGAGTATCGCGGAGCGCCACATGCCAGATATCGAAAAGGACAAGGTCATCGCCGTGCTGAACCAGATTCTCGAATCCGAGCTGGCAGGCGTGGTCCGTTATACGCACTACTCCTTCCTCGTGTTCGGCTTTGGCCGCATTCCGATCGTGTCGTGGCTGCGTCAGCAGGCTGACGAATCATTGCTGCACGCGCATCAGGCGGGCGAATGGATCACCACGCTCGGCGAGTATCCGTCGCTAGGCATCGGTGCGCTGCTCGATTCGCATACGACGGACATCACGACCATCCTGCGCGAATCGCTCACAGCGGAAGACGTCGCGCTCGGCCTGTATCGCGATCTGCTCGCGCTGGTCAAGGACCGCTCAGTCGCGCTCGAAGAATATGCGCGGCAGATGATTACCGTCGAAGAGATGCACGCGGGCGAAGTGGACAAGATGCTGCGCAAGCCCGGCACGGTGGGCACATCGGGCGAGCGCGGCGCGGCGCATTGAGTTTCTTTGCTGTGTTGTAAGGGCGCAATCGCAAGCGCCCTGTTCAATTGTCAAATCACGCGGCGCGCTCAGGCCGCGCGTTCAACCCTCCATCTATCCGCCTCTCGACAAGCGCCGCATCTATCACTATGTGATGCATGCGGTGCTTCCGTCCTTTGCATTTCGCGCGCTGCATTTAACGTTTGTCCGCAGCAAAGCGCGTCTATTCCCCTAAAGCTTCTGCAAGCATGATCTCGTGTGCAACGACCCATGCTAGGCTATGCGCGGCATCTGGCTGTTGAATTCTGCATTCGCAATTTCGTTCGTAGTCCGCGCAGGTAATACAGGGTGGATAGATGATCGATGACGTCAAAGGCAGTGTCAGTCGCAGTCGTTCACATAGACCTTCACGTTTCGCGTTCGACGCTTCGATCAGCGTAGCCGTCGCCATTCTCGGCGCGGCATTGCTTCCCCTGTCCGGCTGCATGGTCGGCCCCGATTACCGTACGCCCGCACCGCCCGCCATTGAAACCTATACGCCCACGCCGCTGCCCGACCAGACGGCGTCGTCGCCAGGCGCGTCGGGTGTGCCTCAGCAATTCATCGCCGGACAGGACATCCCCGCCCAATGGTGGACGCTCTTTCATTGCGAGCCGCTCGACGCGCTGATACGCGAAGCGCTCGCCAATAGCCCGAACGTCGCCGCGGCGCAGGCGGCGCTCAGGCAGGCGGCCGAGAACTATCGCGCGGAAGTAGGCAGCGCGTTGTATCCATCCGTCGATGCGAAGCTCAATGCGACGCGCGAGAAGTTCAACGGCGTCACGTTCGGTCAGCCGGGGCTCACGGAAGTGCTGAACCTGTATAACGCGTCGGTGAATGTGTCGTACAACCTCGACGTGTTCGGCGGCTCGCGGCGCGAGCTCGAATCGTTGCGCTCGCAAATCGATTACCAGGGCTATCGGTTGCAGGCCGCGTATCTCGCGCTGTCGGCGAACATCGTCACGGCGGCTGTCAAGGAAGCGTCGTTGCGCGAGCAGATCGACTCGACCGAGCACATCGCCGCCGATGAAGAAGCGCAACTCGGCGTATTGCGCAAACAGTTCGAGCTGGGCGGCGTGGGCCGCACTGCCGTGCTCTCGCAGGAAACGTTGCTCGCGCAAACACGCGCGACGCTGCCGCCGCTGCGTCAATCGCTCGATCAGACGCGCCATCAACTTGCCGTGCTCGCGGGCAAGCCGCCGAGCGATACGGCCGTGCCCGAGTTCAGGCTGTCGATGTTCACGCTGCCGCAGACCTTGCCCGTGAGTCTGCCTTCGTCGCTCGTGAGGCAGCGGCCCGACATTCTCGCCGCCGACGCGACGCTGCATCAGGCGAGCGCGCAGGTTGGTGTGGCGACGGCGAACATGTATCCGCAGATCACGCTGTCCGCGAGCTATGGCCCGCAGGCGCTAACGCCCGCCGGGCTGCTCAAATACGCGGACATGATCTGGACCATCGGCGCGGGCATCACGCAGCCAATTTTTCACGGCGGGCAGTTGAGCGCACAAAAGCGCGCAGCCGAGGCCGCATTCGATCAGGCCAACGCGCAATACCGGCAAACCGTGTTGCTCGCGTTCCAGAACGTCGCCGATACGTTGCGCGCACTCGAACACGATGCGACGGGTCTCGCCGCGCAAACGGACGCATGGCGCGCGGCGAGTGCTTCGCTCGACCTGACGCGCGGCCAGTTTCGCGTTGGCGGCGTCAGCTATCTGGCGCTGCTCGATGCGCAGCGTCAATACCAGCAGACTGTCGTGAATCTCGCGCAGGCGCAGGCCGCGCGCTATGCGGATACGGCAGCGCTGTTCCAGTCGCTCGGCGGAGGCTGGTGGAACGACGCGTCCACGAGCCAGGCGAATCAGGCAAACCCCGCCACGCCGCACTGATTTTTTGCAGTAGCCGCGCGTCGCATGCGATGAGCCCGCAGCGCCACCGGACGCGTTTCGTGCCACACCCGTTTGCCGTGCAAGGACAAGACGATGAAAAGACCGATGACAATGCGGATGATCATCATGCTGATCTGCGTGGGCGTGCTGCTCGCCGCGCTGGTCGGCTTCAACCTGTTCAAGGCGCACATGATGCGGAAGTTCATGGCGAGCAATGCGACGCCCGCCGCGACGGTGACGTCCGCTGTCGCGCGCTATCAGAGCTGGCAACCGCAGCTGTCCGCCGTGGGCAGCCTGCGCGCGGTGCGCGGCGTCGACGTGACGACGGAAGTGCCCGGCCTCGTGCGCGAGATCCCGTTCAGCTCGGGGCAGGAAGTGAAGACGGGCCAGGTGCTGGTGCGCCTGAACGACGATTCGGACCGCGCCCTGCTCGCGTCGCTGCAAGCCGCGGCGGAGCTCGCGCAAACCGTCTACAAGCGCGATAAGGCGCAGTACGACATCCAGGCGATCGCCAAGGCGCAACTCGACGCAGATGCCGCCGACCTCAAAAGCAAGCGCGCGCAGGTCGATCAGCAGGCCGCGCTCGTCGAAAAGAAAACCATCCGCGCGCCGTTCGCGGGACGCGTCGGCATCACGACCGTCAATCCCGGCCAGTACATCAATCCTGGCGACGCGATCGTCACGTTGCAGGCCATCGATCCCATCTACGCTGACTTCTATCTGCCGCAGCAACAACTCGGGCAATTGCAGGTTGGACAAACCGTCGTCGTCGATACGAACGCGTACAACAGCCGCACCTTCGACGGCAAGATCCGCTCGATCAATCCGCGCGTGGACAAAGCGACGCGCAACGTGCAGATCGAAGCAACCGTCGACAACCGCGAGCGCAAGCTGCTGCCCGGCATGTATGCAAACGTGAAGATCGACGCGGGTAATGAAGAGCGCTATCTGACGCTGCCGCAAACGGCGATCACCTATAACCCGTACGGCGCGACCGTGTTCGTCGTCAAGCCTGGCGAGCACAAGGACGCGCACGGCAAGGTCATGCCCATCGCGCAACAGGTGTTCATCACGCCAGGGCCGACGCGCGGCGATCAGGTGGCGATACTCAAGGGCATCGGCGAAGGCACGCAGGTCGTGACGAGTGGCCAGTTGAAGTTGAAGAACGGCACGCCGCTCGTGATCGATAACCGCGTGTTGCCTGCGGACAGCCCGAACCCGACGCCTCAGGAACAATAAGAGGCCGCCCGATGAAATTCACCGACATCTTTATCGAACGGCCGGTGCTCGCCTCCGTTGTGAGCCTGCTGATTCTCATGCTCGGCTTGCGCGCGCTGTCGACGCTCAAGGTCAGCGAATATCCGCAGACGGAAAACGGCGTCGTCACGATCATAACCGCGTACTACGGCGCGAGCGCCGACACGATGGCCGGCTTCATCACGCAGCCGCTCGAGTCGGCGATTGCGCAGGCGCAGGGCATCGACTACATGTCGTCGTCGAGCACGACGGGCCTCTCGACGATCACCGCGACGCTGCGCCTGAACTACGACTCCAACCGCGCGCTGACGGAGATCAACACGCAGATCGCGTCGGTGCGCAACCAGTTGCCTCCGCAAGCGCAGCAGCCCGTACTGACGGTACAGGTCGGCCAGACCACCGACGCGATGTACATGGGCTTCTACAGCGACGTGCTGCCAAGCAACAACGTCACCGACTATCTGCTGCGCGTCGTGAAGCCGAAGCTCGATTCGGTCCAGGGCGTGCAGACGGCGGAAACTCTCGGCGGCCGGCAGTTTGCGTTGCGCGCGTGGCTCGATTCGACGAAGCTCGCCGCGCACAACGTGACGGCTTCCGACGTGTTCGCGGCGCTCGGCAACAACAACTATCTGGCGACGCTCGGCACGACCAAAGGGCAGATGATCAGCGTCGATCTGAACGCGGGCACCGACCTGCATTCCGTCGAAGACTTCAGGAAGCTGGTGGTCAAGCAGAAGAACGGCGCGATCGTGCGCCTCGAGGATGTCGGCAATGTCGTGCTCGGCGCTGACAGCTACGACTTCAATGTCGCGTTCAGCGGCAAGCGTTCGGTGTTCATCGGCATCAAGGTCGCGCCGGACGCGAACGTGCTCGATGTCGCGAAGCGTGTGAAGGCAATCTTTCCCGATCTGCAGAAGCAGTTTCCGACGGGCATGACGGGCGACATCGTCTACGACGCGACGGACTTCATCAACACCGCGATCGAAGAGGTGGTGAAGACGCTCGTCGAAGCGCTGCTGATTGTGACGGTCGTGATCTTCCTGTTCCTCGGCAGCTTCCGCGCGGTGATCGTGCCGGTGATCGCGATGCCGCTGTCGCTGATCGGCACGTTCTTCGTGATGCAACTGCTCGGTTATTCGATCAATCTGCTGACGCTGCTTGCGCTCGTGCTCGCGATCGGGCTCGTGGTCGACGACGCGATCATCGTGGTCGAGAACGTCGACCGGCATATGAAGGAAGAAGGCAAGCAACCATTCGAAGCCGCGATGATCGCCGCGCGCGAGCTGGGCGGACCGATTCTCGCGATGACGGTCGTGCTGATCGCCGTGTATCTGCCTATCGGTTTTCAGGGCGGGCTGACGGGCGCGCTCTTCACCGAGTTTGCGTTCACGCTGGCGGGCGCCGTGGCCGTATCGGGTGTGATCGCGCTGAGTCTGTCGCCGATGATGTGCTCGCGTTTTTTCCGCATGGATCAGGAGTCGGGACGCTTCGCGCGTTTCGTCGACAGACAGTTCGAGCGCGTGCATCACGGCTATGGGCGGCTCCTGCATTCGATGCTCGACACATGGCCCGTGTTCATCGTGATGGGGGCGCTGCTGTTGTGCGGCACGGTGTTTCTGTTCATGACATCGCAATCGGAGCTTGCGCCGCAGGAGGACCAGGGCATCGTGCTGTCGCAGATTCAAGGGCCGCCGAACGCGACGATCCAGCAGATGCAGACCTACGCGGACCAGGTATTCGACATCTCGAAGGACATGCCAGAGTATTCGCAGATGTTCCAGCTGACGGGCGCGCCGACGCTGAATCAGGGGATTGGCGGCGTGCTATTCAAAACGTGGGACAAGCGCAGGAAGAACGCCACGCAGTTGCAGCAGGAGTTGCAGGCGAAGTGGAACGGCATCGCGGGCGCGCGCGTGGCTGCGTTCCAGTTTCCGCCGTTGCCGGGCGCGCAGGGCTTGCCTGTGCAGTTCGTGATCAGCACGACGGAGCCGTTTGAGAATCTGAATGAAGTCTCGCAGACCGTGCTGCAGAAGGCGCGTGAAAGCGGCATGTTCTTTTTCGTCGATAGCGATCTGAAGATCGACAAACCGGAGAGCGTGCTGGTCGTGGATCGCGATAAGGTTGCGTCGCTTGGGCTCACGCAGAGCGATGTCGGGCAGGCGCTGGGCGCGGCGCTGGGTGGCAACTACGTGAACTATTTCTCGATTGCGGGGCGCTCGTATAAGGTGATTCCGCAGGTGCTGCAAACGGATCGTTTGAATCCGTCGCAGGTGCTTGACTACTATTTGCGCACGCCGGATGGCAGCGTGATTCCCGCATCGACTGTGACGCGTTTGAAGCAGAACGTCGTGCCAGAGTCGATCAATCACTTTCAGCAGTTGAACTCGGCGACGATTTCCGGTGTGATAGCGCCGGGGATTTCGCAGGGCGAAGTGCTCGACTTTCTGCGCAAGGCCACGACCGATGCTGCGCCGACCGGCTATAGCGCGGATTACTCCGGGTTGTCGCGACAGTTCGTGCAGGAGTCGGGCGGATTTGTCATTACGCTGATGTTCGCGACAATCATTGTGTTTCTGGCGCTTGCCGCGCAGTTCGAAAGTTTTCGCGATCCTGTTGTGATTCTTGTGTCGGTGCCGATGGCGTTGTTTGGGGCGCTGATCTTTATTAACCTCGGGCTGTCGACGCTTAACATTTATACGCAGGTTGGGCTTGTTACTTTGATGGGGCTTGTCAGCAAGCACGGCATTTTGATTGTGCAGTTTGCTAATGAACTTCAGCGTGCTGGGCGCTCGAAACGTGAGGCGCTTGAGGAGGCGGCTGCTGTGCGGTTGCGGCCTATTTTGATGACTACCGCGGCTATGGTGCTTGGGGTTTTGCCTTTGGTGATTGCGTCGGGCGCTGGCGCCGCTGGGCGGAATGCCATGGGGCTCGTGATCTTCTCTGGGCTTTCTATTGGGACGCTTTTTACGCTGTTTGTTGTGCCTGCGATGTATATGCTCTTGGCAGCTGATCATCAGAAGGATCGGAGTCGTTCAGCTCTCGCTTGAGTTTTGTGGTGTGGGTGGCGCTGGGCGGTGTTTTTAGGTTTTTGCTGGCATCCGCGCAGTGTCTTCGTGCTTCATGCGTTGCCGTTTGGTGTTTTTGCCTTTGCGCTGGCATCCGCGTGATACCTTCCTGCTTCATGCGTCGCCCTTGTGCGGGGCAGGCAAAAGAAAGCGGCTCACACTGCCAACTCTTCTTGCCTGCGGGCCCCCTACGACCTGACACTTCACACGGCAACGTATCTGTTTGCATGCGTTGCCAACGCTCTGAATTAGCGCATCACTCGCTTCGAGGGCACGTAGTAGCGGTTAGCCGCACGGAACGATTTCGGCCCTATTGCGGCAAACTGTGTGTAGGTTGCGCCGTCGTCGCGCGCTTTCGTGGCGTGTGCGGCGCTACGGCCTACACACACTTTGCCGCCTGGGGGGCGCATGAGTACCTGCGCGCGCACCCGCGTGCGAGTGCGATCAATGCGCGGTGCTCGGTTGTGTGCTGCCCGCGACCGTGGTCGATCATGTGATCCCGCATCGAGGCGACCAGCGTCTGTTCTGGGATCAGAGCAACTGGCAAAAGATGAGCAAGCCGTGCCACGACCGCAAGACATAACGACGCGTCTTTTTTCGCGTGTTCTCAAGTTATTTTTTCGTCCTTCGCGGATGTCTGGGGAGGATGTGCAGTATCGGCTAGTGTCGGCCACTTTGAGACGTTCGTTGGAACCGCTCGAATTCCCGGAGCTCAACTGTAAGGGGTCGTTCGTGCCCCCGAGAAAGCCGCTCGCTGCATGCCGGAATTACGCGGGGTCTGCGCTCCCTGCGTTTGGCAAACCCGTGCCCGCAACAGCCGTTCGGCACACTCGCGACCAACTGCGAAAGCGTCGTGAACGTTCACGATGTCGGCTGTGGCATGCCTTGAGGCCCAGTCATGGCACACGGCGTCGGAGGCAAAGAAATGTACATGGCAACAGAACGCAGCGCGGATGTCAGGCGTGTTCTGCGGCAGGATCAGCGACATGGCTGCGCCTGCCGGTGCAACATCCTGTATCACGTTCGGCGTGACCGTGAGCGAGACCGGCATGCCGGTGGCCGCACAACGCGAGACCACACCGCGGCCACAGGCAGGACCGCAGGAACAGGGCGAGGAACCCCAAAAGGGCTTTAAGGCAATGCTGATCAAGTCCACCGTTCATGACTGTCATGCGTTATAGCGTGGACATGCAACGGCGAAAGTAAAAACGC
>NZ_JAWRXV010000359.1:0-361 GCF_046534875.1 Paraburkholderia sp. SIMBA_054
GTAATTTCGATGGTGTCCATCGCGGCCATCAGGCTGTGCTGGAGCGCGCGCTGGAGATTGCTGAAAAAAGCGGTCTGCCAGCAGTAGTCCTGACTTTTGAACCGCACCCGCGTAGCTTCTTCAAGCCAGATGCGCCGATCGATCGTTTGACCGCAGCAGCAAAGAAGGCTGAGATTCTGCGTCTGATGGGTTTTGATGCGGTCGTTGAGCAACCATTTACCGGTGAGTTCTCGTCTCGCTCTGCGGAGGACTTCGTTGAACACATTCTGGTTGAAAGATTGCACGCAAGCTGTGTGGTCACCGGTTATGATTTTCATTTCGGCAAGGGCCGGCGCGGAACACCGGAATTTCTTCAGAAAGC
>NZ_JAWRXV010000360.1:0-360 GCF_046534875.1 Paraburkholderia sp. SIMBA_054
CGCACACCGCCAGCCCGCTTATTGAACCCTTGCCGCCGCAGCGCGTGCTGTCGGTCGACAACCTGTCGGTTGCGTTTCGCAGCGGCGAGACCACGTTTAACGCGGTGCGCGATCTGTCGTTGCTGGAAGATTGATTTTTGCTCAGCGCGTCATGCGCTGTTAGCAATAAAAACCGTAGAAAAACCGCTCTCCCGAGCGGTTTTTTTTTCACAACGCGGCGCAGCAGCAACTCCGCCGTGTTCGCTGCTTACCGCTGATCGACCACGTTCGTGTTGTACGTCGTCCCGCCGATTACGACGTTCTTCAACGCAATGCCGTTGACGTTGTACGCATAGATCGGCCCCGGCGTAGTCGCGTTGG
>NZ_JAWRXV010000361.1:0-359 GCF_046534875.1 Paraburkholderia sp. SIMBA_054
TACAGCGCGATGCAGACGATGTTCGGCTCGCTGTACGTGTCGCAGTTCAACCGCTCGAGCCGGCTGTGGCAGGTGATCCTGCAGGCCGAGCCGTCGTACCGGCTCAGGCCCGACGACCTGACGCAGATCTTCGTGCGCAGCTCGAACGGCAGCATGGTGCCGTTGAAATCGGTGGTGACCTCGCGCTACGTGACGGGGCCGGACCTGATCACGCGCTTCAACAACTTCCCGGCCGTGAAGATCACGGCGAACGCGGCGCCCGGCTACGCGTCGGGCCAGGTGATCACCGCGCTCGAAGAGGTGGGCGCGCAGATGCCGTCGGAGTACGGGGTGGCGTGGAGCGGCGAGGCGTTCGAGGC
>NZ_JAWRXV010000362.1:0-359 GCF_046534875.1 Paraburkholderia sp. SIMBA_054
ATTGTCGTAGCTGTTGTTGCCGTTCGACTGGAGATAGCGGGCGCCCGCGTCCCAGTGGTCGGTGAACTTAGGGCGCAGCGAAGCGGAGATGCTCTCGTTCAGATAGCCGTTCGCATTGGGGTTCGCATTCGGCGCCTCAGGGGGATTGAGCGCGGAAAAACCGTCGTCTTTCGAACGCGCGAGCGAGATGTTGAAGGGCGTGCGGCCGTCCTTATCCAACGCGCCGTTCCCGCCTCCCGGTTGTGGCTGCGTGTGGTAGCTGCCGTAGCCCACGGAAAAATTGAAACGCGGCGGATGATCGCCGCCGTCTTTCGTGAACACCTGGACCACGCCTCCAATCGCGCCCGAGCCATACAACG
>NZ_JAWRXV010000363.1:0-358 GCF_046534875.1 Paraburkholderia sp. SIMBA_054
GAAAACTTCTTCATACTTTTTCTCTTTATTAAAGCGATCAAGCTTACACAACACTTCGACTTTGTGGGTTTTTTGGAATTCTCTTTGGCTGTTCTTATCCGAAATGAAATACGAGCGGTAAATTTTCTCACCGAATGATTTATCTATTAGTGTCTTAAGGGCAGCAAGATCTTTGCGATACTGGTCGAATGCTTTTACTTTCGCTTTTGCTACAGAAGCCTCGCCCTTTAGCAATTCGTAGAGAACGACTTGTTGGTAAAAAGGTTGAACCGCCTCAATCAATGCACTTTCTTCTTCGAGCAATAGCTCTAACACTTCTTCTGCGTTTTCATTAGAAAGTTGAACTTTAGCTTTCGTT
>NZ_JAWRXV010000048.1:0-78262 GCF_046534875.1 Paraburkholderia sp. SIMBA_054
CGGCGGCAAAGAAAAGTAGGTGCCGCCCCGCACAGGGGCGACGCTTGAAGCACGCTAACAAAGCGCGGATGCCAGCGAAAAGCAAAGCACACCAAACTAAAAGCAAAAACCAAAAAAACGGCGGCCTCAGAAAGAGAACCGCCGTCCGCAGGACAACAAAAAAATCAACCAGTATTTCTCAACCCAGCCGCAATCCCATTGATAGTCAAATGAATCCCACGCCGCACGCGGACATTGTCATCCCCAGCGCGATGGCGCTTGAGCAACTCCACCTGCAAGTGATTCAATGGATCAAGATAAGGAAACCGATTCTTAATAGACCGCGCGAGCAAAGGATTATCCGCGAGCCGCTCCTTCTTCCCGGTAATCTCAGAAAGCACATTGGACGTGCGCTCCCACTCCGCGACAATCCGCTCGAACACATGCTTACGCAGCTTCTTATCAGCCACAAGCGCGGCATAACGCGACGCCACCGCGAGATCGGTCTTAGCCAGCACCATATCCATATTCGACAGCAGGTTCGCGAAAAACGGCCACGCCTTATGCATCTTGCGCAGCAGATTCACACGACGCTCACGCTCCGTGTTCGTGCCCGCCGCATCGAGCCAACCGGAAACCGCGCTACCAAACCCATACCAACCCGTCAGCAGCAGCCGGCATTGTCCCCATGAGAAACCCCATGGAATCGCCCGCAGATCCTCGATCTTGCGCTGCTTCGGGTCCTGCAGCTTGCGCGACGCCGGCCGGCTGCCGATATTCAACTCGGCGATCTCCGCAATCGGCGTCGACGAGAAGAAGTATTCGGTGAAGCCCGGCGTCTCGTAGACAAGCGCACGGTACGACGCCATCGCCGCATCCGACAGCGTCTGCATCACTTCTTCGAAGTCGGGCAGTTGCGAAGGCGCATTGCCGTGCGGCAGCAACGACGCTTCGAGCGTCGCCGCAACGACGGTCTCCAGATTACGTCGGCCGATGTCCGGGTTGCCGAACTTGCTCGCAATCACCTCGCCCTGTTCCGTCAGGCGAATCTGCCCATCGACCGTGCCCGGCGGCTGCGAAAGAATCGCCTGATAGGTCGGGCCGCCGCCGCGTCCAACCGTGCCGCCGCGTCCATGGAACAGCCGCAGCGTGATGCCGCGCTCATTGAACAGCGACACCAGCGCCAGTTCCGCGCGGTACAGCTCCCAGTTCGACGTCAGGAAGCCGCCGTCCTTGTTGCTGTCCGAATAGCCGAGCATCACTTCCTGCTCGTTGCCCTGGTTCTCGATGACGGTATCGATGCCCGGCAGCGCCAGCAGGTCGCGCATGATATGTGACGCGTTGCGCAAGTCGGGAATCGTCTCGAAGAGCGGGATCACCATTAGGCCCGCGCGCGCCGGATCGACCGGGTTGCCGAGCGCGCCTTGCAGCAGGCCCGCTTCCTTTTGCAGCAGCATCACTTCGACCAGATCGCTCACCGTCTCCGTGTGCGAAATGATGTAGTTGCGCACCGCGCGCGCGCCGAACTTCTCGCGCGTCACGCGCGCCTGTTCCAGCACGCCGAGTTCGCTCTTCACCAGATCCGAGTACTCGACATACGGCGAGCGCAGCAGGCGCGGCTGCGCGAGCTCGGCGAGCAGCACGCGCAGCTTGTCGGCTTCCGAAAGCGCCGCGTAGTCGCTTTCGACTCCCGCGCGCCGCAGCAGCTCTGCGATCACTGCTTCGTGGATGTCGGAGCTCTGGCGCAGATCGATGCTCGCGAGGTGGAAGCCGAACACTTCAGCGGCGCGCGTCAGCGGCGACAGACGAGGCGTCGCCAGCGACGCGCCGTGATGCTCGGTGAGCGAATCGATCAGCACGTGCAGATCGCGCACGAACTCGGACGAATCGTCGTAGGGAATCGCGCGAATCTTCGGCGCGCCGGGGCCGGCGCTGCGCAGCGGCACGACGCCTTCGCCGAGCCTCACGCGCGCACTCGCGCCGAGCCGCGTGTAAATGCCGATCAGCGCGCGCCGGTACGGTTCGTCCGTGCGGTGCGGCGAGTGATCGGGCGAGGCTTCCGCGAGCGCCTTCAGTTCGTCGCTAGCGCCCGCCAGCAGGTTCGACACCGACAGTTCCGCGCCGAGCTTGTGCACCTGTTCCAGATAGTGCTCGAAGATCACCGCGGCCTGGCGCGTGATCGCGTTTTCGAGCGTCTCGCCCGTGACGTTCGGATTGCCGTCGCGGTCGCCGCCAATCCAGCTGCCCATCTGGAAGAAGGGCGGCAGACGCGCATCGAGGCCGTGCTCGACGAGCGCTTCTTCGATGTCGGCGTAGAGCGCCGGAATTTCTTCGAGGAACGTCGCGCGGTAAAACGACAGCGCGTTCTCGATTTCATCGGCGACCGTCAGGCGCGAGTCGCGCAGCATGCGCGTCTGCCACAGCGACGTCACGCGCGCGCGCAGCAGCGATTCGTTCTGCAGACGCTCGCGCGCCGTCAGCGGCTGGTCGCGTTCGGCGAGCAGGCGCGCGATGTCGTGCTGCGCGTCGAGAATGCTCTTGCGCTGCACTTCCGTCGGGTGTGCCGTCAGCACGGGGACGATCAGCGCGTCGTTGAAGAACTGCTGCAGCACGGGCGTGGCGGCGGCGTTCGCTTCGACGAGCCGGTCGAGCGCATGCGCGATCGTGCCCGGCTGCGACGTCGAGCCGGCCAGATCGTGAATCCGGTGCCGGCGATTGCGATGACGGTCTTCGGCGATGTTCGCGAGGTGCGAGAAGTAGCTGAACGCGCGCACCACGCTTACCGTCTGTTCGGGCGACAGCGCGCGCAGCTTCTTGTCGAGCGCCTGCGCGGCGACGCTGTCGTCCTCGCGGCGAAAGCGCACGGCCGTCTGACGAATCGTTTCGACGACGTCGAACACCGCGTCGCCTTCCTGCTCGCGCACCACGTCGCCGAGCAGCCGTCCCAGGTAGCGGATGTCTTCGAAGAGCGGCTGGTCCTTGTCTTCACGCGTGCGGGCGTTGTCCTTCATTTGCGGCGCCGCGCCATTCTTCGGTTCTTTCGACGCGCGCGCGGTCTCCTGCTTGCCGGCGCCGTCGGCCTTAATTCGTTTCGGGGCGCCTTTGGCGGGCGCCTTGGTCTTCGAGGATTTGCCGGTTTTGCCGGAGTCGAGGGCTTGCGTTGCCTTCAGGGCCTTGGCGGCCTTGACAGCGGAAGCGGCGGGAGCGGCCGATGCGGTATTGACGGCATCGGGCGAGGCAGTAGTGCGGCGGGCAGGGCGCGCCGATCCGGAAGACGTCACGATGTTTCCTCAGGAAAGCCAGGGTCTAAGAATGGTGAACTGCAACTGCGGGTACAGCGGGGAACTGCGTTCAAAGCCTGTCAGCGATGCGGCGCGCGCGGCGGAGGAGAGCCGGTTGCGCGTGGTGCGCCGCACTAAATCATCGCGCATGCGGCGCATTGACGCGCGAACGACCGTGCTGGGGCTTCTGGCGGCCACGCGAGTCACGATCGATGCGGCTATGGACGGCTCAGCGTGGATGAATCCGCAGGCCTGTCTCCTCTGGTTCTATGGCGGTTGACGGAAGTAAGCGCTTAGCGCCAACCACCGTCTCGCGCAAGTACCGTCGCGCTGCTTTGGCATGGCCGTGCGGCCAGCGAGAGGTTGCCAAAGCGCGTGCTAACATTCTTTGTTATCACATCCCGTCGTTCAATGAATCAAACAATGAATTCCGAGACGCTTGCGCCCACTCCGCCCGCCACGCTAGTCATCGCGTCGCGGGAAAGCCGGCTTGCCATGTGGCAAGCCGAGCATGTGCGGTGTGCGCTGCACAAATTATATCCATCTTGTGACGTAAAAATCCTCGGAATGACGACACGCGGCGATCAGATTCTCGATCGGACGCTGTCGAAGGTCGGCGGCAAAGGGCTGTTCGTGAAGGAACTGGAGAACGCGCTGGTCGACGGCCGCGCCGATCTCGCCGTCCATTCGCTGAAAGACGTGCCGATGGAACTGCCCGAAGGCTTCGCGCTGTCGACCATCATGGAGCGCGAGGATCCGCGCGACGCGTTCGTCTCCAGCCAGTACGACTTGCTGGCCGCGCTGCCGCCCGGCAGCGTGGTGGGTACGTCGAGCCTGCGCCGCGAAGCGATGCTGCGCACGCGCTATCCCGACCTCGTCGTGAAACCGTTGCGCGGCAATCTCGACACGCGCCTCGCGAAGCTCGACCGCGGCGATTACGCGGCCATCATTCTGGCGGCGGCCGGTCTCAAGCGTCTGGGCCTGGGCGACCGAATCCGCTCGCTGCTCGATCCCGCCGACAGCCTGCCCGCCGCGGGCCAGGGCGCGCTCGGCATCGAGATCCGCGCGGACCGCGCCGACCTCGCCGCATGGCTTGCGCCGCTGCATCACGAGCACACGGCGGCCGCGGTCGAAGCGGAGCGCATGGTGTCGCGCGCGCTAGGCGGCAGTTGCGAAGTGCCGCTCGCCGCTTACGCGACCTGGCATGACGGCGCGCTGCATCTGCGTGGCGTCGTCGCGACACCCGACGGCCAGCGCGTGCTGTCCGCGCAAGCCTCGGCGCCCGCGGCGACCACGGACGCCGCGCTCGAACTGGGCCGCGAGGTCGCGAGCCAGCTCGAAGCGCAGGGCGCACTCGAAATAGTCCGCGCGCTCACCACGGCGAGCGGCCCGGCTGCTTCCGCGTGATGGCGGCCGACTCGAACCCGACACCCGACGCATTGCCGTCCAGGGACGGCACAGGCGCATCGCATGCGACGCATCTGACCGTCGTGCTGACCCGTCCGGCGGGACAGTCCGACGCGCTTGCGAAGACGCTGCACGACGCGGGTGTCGCCACCGTCGAATTTCCTCTGATCGATATCGCCGCAGCGGACGACGAAGCGCCGCTGCGAGCATCGCTTGCGTCGCTCGACCGATACGCGCTGGTCGTCTTCGTGTCGCCGAATGCCGTCGATTACGCGTTCGCGAGCCACGACGCGATCTGGCCGCACGCGCTGCCCGTCGGCGTGGTCGGTCCAGGCAGCGTCGCCGCGCTCGCGAAGCACGGCGTCGAAACGCCCGCGTACCAGGTGATCAGCCCGGGCGCATCGGCCGATGACCACGACGGCGCGCGCTTCGACTCCGAGGCGCTATATGCGGCGATCGAAGCGTCGCTTGGCGACAACGCCTTCGAAGGCAAACGCGTGCTGATCGTGCGCGGCGATGGCGGCCGCGAATGGCTGGCCGACCGTCTGCGCGAAGCGGGCGCCGAAGTCGAGACGGTCGCGGCCTACCGGCGCCTCGTGCCCGACCCGTCGATCGGCGCATGGTCGCGCATCCACACGCTGCTGTCGGACGAATCCAGGACGCCGCACGCGTGGCTCGTGACGAGTTCCGAGGGCGTGCGCAATCTCGCCGAGCTTGTGCACGACCACCTGACGGCGAGCGAGCAGGCGCAACTGAAGCGCGCGATGTTCGTCGCGCCCCATCCGCGCATCGCGGAAACCGCGCGGGCATTGGGTTTTGATAGCATTACGGTGTCCGGTGCGGGCGATGAACGGATCGCCCGCGCGCTGTTGTCTCTCGCGGCACCTTTTGAAGTTCAACCGGTCCAGTCCAACCCGGCACAAGAACGCATGTCTGATACCAACGCATCCACGACCCCCACGCCCCCGACGTCCAACTCCGCGCCGCGGCCCGCCACTGCGCTGCCGCCGAATCAACCCTTTACGCCCTATGAAATGCAGCAGGCCAAGCCCAAGGGCAACGCGCTGCTTTGGGTTGTCATCGCGCTGGTGCTCTTTGCGGCGATCGCGGGCGGCATTGCACTGAACCGCAGGGTCATCAAGCTCGATCAGCAACTGTCGCACCGCCAGCAGGCCAACGATTCGCAGACGGCCGAGTTGCGCGTGAAGACCGAGCAGGCCGTCGCCACCGTGCGTCAGGCCGATGCGCAGATCGCGCAGCTCGAAGGCAAGCTCGCCGACGCGCAGAATGCGCAGAACGCGTTGCAGCAGCAATACGCGGATCTCGCGCGCAATCGCGACGACTGGACGATGGCCGAAGTCGGCCAGATGCTGTCGGCCGCGAGCGAGCAACTGCAACTGACAGGCAACACGCAACTCGCGCTATTTGCGCTGCAGAGCGCGGACACGCGCCTCGCCGCGTCGGACGGCGCGCAAGTGCTGGCCGTACGCAAGGCGATTGCGCAGGACATCGACAAGCTGAAATCCGCGCCGTCCACTGACCTGACGGGCCTCGCCATCAAGCTCGACAACGCGATCGATCAGATCGACCAGCTGCCGCTTTCGGGCGAGGCGCCGATTGCACACGCCACGCCGCATGCGTCCACGCCGAAGGATGTCGACCGCGTTGCGGCCGCCACGGGCGAACCGAAGTGGAAAGTGTGGTGGAACCAGCTCATCGTGGGTATTGGCCAGCAGTTGACGAGTCTCGTGCAGGTGCGCCGCATCGACCACGCCGACGCGATGCTCGTCGCGCCCGATGAGGGCTACTTCGTGCGCGAAAACCTGAAGATGCGCCTGCTGTCCGCCCGTCTCGCGCTGCTCGCGCGCAACCAGACGACGCTCAAGTCCGACCTTCACGCCGCGGACAACGCGCTCGCGCGCTACTTCGACGGGTCGTCGAAGCAGGTGCAGACGGTACGCGACCTCGTGAAGCAGGTCGACGACGGCTCGGGCGCTGTCGACGTGCCGAACCTGGATACGAGCCTGCAGGCCGTGCATCAATACCGGACGCGGGGTTAATCATGGCGCTGCGTGGACTTCTCTGGCTCGCTTTCCTGTTCGCGATCGCCGTGGTGCTCGCGATCGTCGGTCGCTTCGACACAGGGCAGGTGTTGCTGGTCTATCCGCCGTATCGGATCGATATTTCGCTGAACCTGTTCATTGTCGGGATCATCGTCGCGTTCATCGTGATTTATGCGTTGCTGCGCATCGTGCGCAACATCTGGCGCATGCCGCAGCGCGTCGCGGCGTATCGCTCGCGTCAGCGGGTCGCGAAGGCGCATGCGGCGTTGCGCGATGCGATCGGCAATCTGTACGCGGGCCGCTTCTCGCGCGCCGAGAAAGCTGCGCGCGACTCGCTCACCAATCCCGACAACAAGGGTGCGGCGGGCCTGATCGCCGCGAACGCCGCGCACCGGATGCACGAGTACGCACGTCGCGACGAATATCTCGCGCAGATCGATTCGACTGACTGGCAAGACGCGCGCCTGATGGCGACGGCCGACATGCGTGCCGATGGCCGCGATGCGGATGGCGCGTTGCTCGCGTTGACCGAAATGCAGTCGCAGGGCGGTCGGCGCATTCACGCGCAGCAGATTGCGTTGCGCGCGCAGCAGCAGTTGAAGAACTGGGGCGAAGTGCTCAAGCTGGTTAAGACGCTTGAGAAGCGCGAGGCGATTCATCCCGCTGTTGCCGTGCGTTTGCGGCAGCTTGCGGCGGAGAATCTGCTGCGCGATCGCAGGCACAATGCTGATGCGCTGCTCGAACTGTGGCATTCGCTGACGCCTGTTGAGCGGCATTCGCCGCGGCTTGCGGATGTCGCGGCTGAGTTGCTGGTCGCGTTGGGTCGTCCGCTGGATGCGCGGAAGATTGTTGAAGAGGCGCTCGCGCAGAATTGGGATGCGCGGTTGTTGCGGCGTTATCCTGACACCACTGGCGGTGACGCGTTGCCGTTGATTCAGAAGGCTGAAGCCTGGCGGAAGGAGCGTCCTGACGACGCGGATCTGATGTTTGCGCTTGGGCGGTTGTGTCTGCATCAGCAGTTGTGGGGGAAGGCGCAGTCGTTTCTTGAGCAGGCGCTCAAGCTTGCTGATAACGAGACTTTAAAGATTCGGTCGCATCGGGCGTTGGCGAGGTTGCATGAGCAACTCGGGGATGTTGATAAGGCTAGCGCGCATTATCGGGAGAGTGCGTTGGCTATGAATGTGGTTTAGGTTTTTTTTGTCTGCGACGCTTTGGGTGGTTTGCTTGTGCTTTTTGCTCGCATCCGCGGTGTGGTGCGTTTTGGCTTTTCGCTGGCATCCGCGCTATGCCTTCGTGCTTCAAGCGTCGCCCCTGTGCGGGGCGGCACCTACTTTTCTTTGCCGCCGCAAAGAAAAGTAGGCAAAAGAAAGCGGCTCACACCGCCAGTTCTTGTATTTGCCTGAGGGCCCCCGAAGGTTCTTACGCTTCACGCGGCAACCACGTGACCCACGTTCGTTGCCAGCGCTCTTGCGGTGCGCCTCACCCGCTTCACGCGCCCGCGTTGCGGCACGCTGTACCAGATATTCCACGGCCGCCCAGGTGGCAAACTGTGTGTAGGCCGTAGCGCCACACACGCCTCACTTCGGACCGATTGCGCACGCGTTCCACCCTGTAAGAGCGCCAAGCTATACGCCGCGACAACCTACACACAGTTTGCCACCTGGGCGGCATATACCGTTCGCTGCCGTGAGCCCATGTACGAGTGTTTGAAGCGGGTGAGGCGATCATTCGAAGCGTTGGCGACGAACGCGAACAGAAATGCTGCCGTGTGAAGCGTAAGACCCTTTGGGGGCCCTCAGGCAAGAAGAAATGTTGGCGGTGTTAGCCGCTTTCTTTTGCCTACTTTTCTTTGCGGCGGCAAAGAAAAGTAGGTGCCGCCCCGCACAGGGGCGACGCATGAACGGCAGACACCGCAACGCGGATGCCAGCGAAAAGGCAAACGCACAGGGGCGACGCATGAACGGCAGACACCGTAACGCGGATGCCAGCAAAAACCACAAGCAAACCAAACCGTCCGCGCCACAAAGTCAAACGGCCGAATGCCAGAGCAAAGGCAAAAAACCGGCAAAAGCACCGGCAGTGCTCACTTATTCACTAGCCTGGAAGGCACACTAACCGCCAGCACACCTCCAAGAATCATAAACGCGGCAAGCATATACATCCCAGCCGCATTCCCCGCGGTAGCCTGCTTCAGCCATCCCACCGCATAAGGACTAAGAAACCCCGCCAGATTCCCAATCGAATTAATCAGCGCAATCCCGGCGGCCGCGCCCGTACCAGCAAGAAACGAAGTAGGCAAACTCCAAAACAGCGGCAGCGTAGTGAGAATGCCCATAGTAGCAAGCGTAAGCCCAGCCATCGCTAGCGTCGTGTCGTGCGCCCACACGACAGAAAGCACCAGCCCAAGCGCCCCCACAAATCCCGGCACAGCAACGTGCCAGCGACGCTCCCGCATACGATCGGCGCTACGCGCAACGAACACCATCGCCACCACGGCAGCAGCGAACGGAATCGCCGACAACAGCCCAATCGTGAACGCGTCAGTGACGCCCGTCGATTTGATAATGGTCGGCAGCCAGAAGCTCACACCATAAAGCCCCATTACAAACGAAAAATAGATCAGGCTCATCATCAGCACGCGCGGGCTCATCATCACCTTGCCGATAGCATGATCTTCCTTCGTCGCGTCTTCGGCCGCGATGTTGCGCTCCAGCAGCTCGCGCTCTTCCTTCGTGAGCCACTTCGCCTTCGAGATGCGGTCGTCCAGCACGATGAACACCAGAATGCCGACGATGATCGACGGTATCCCTTCGAGCAGGAAAAGCCACTGCCAGCCATGCCATCCGTTCGCGCCGTCGAACGACTTCAGGATGTAGCCCGAGATCGGCCCGCCAACCACGCCTGAAATCGCAATCGCCGTCATGAACCAGGTCGTCATGCGCCCGCGCCGGTGCGCCGGATACCAGTAGGTCAGATACAGGATGATGCCGGGGAAGAAGCCCGCTTCCGCCAGGCCGAGCAGAAAGCGCATCACGTAGAACATCGTCGGCGTGGTGACGAACATCGTCAGCATCGACACGATGCCCCACGTCACCATGATCCGCGCAATCCAGACCCGCGCGCCGACGCGATGCAAGATGATGTTGCTCGGCACTTCGAAGATGAAATAACCGATGAAGAATATCCCCGCGCCAAAGCCGTAGACGGCGTCGGAAAGGCCCAGGTCCGCGCTCATGCCGAGTTTCGCGAAGCCGACGTTCACGCGGTCCAGATAGGCCACGACATAGCTGAGCATCAACAGTGGCGTCAGGCGCCAAGCGACTTTTCTGTAGGTCGCCTCTTCAAAGGTGGAAGGCGGCGCACCTGCGCCGGGATGGTGGAGTGGATTCGCAGGACTGGACACGCTTGTCTCCTATCGACCGGCGTCGGCGCGGCAGCGCTTCACGCTGGTCTTACGCAAAGCTCGTTATTGTGGAAATGTCGTACCGCCGTTCGCGATTCTAAACTTTCAACGGGCGCTGAATAGCCGCCCCAGCGTCGGGGAAAACACTGATTTTTCAAAGGTTAAGGCGCATTTTCGCCGGGCGGTGCGAGCGAGCGCGCCGCCCGCTGCGCTACACGCAGCGTCCGCCGTCCACTTCGAGACACACGCCCGTGATGAACTCCGCTTCATCGGACGCGAGATAGAGCGCGGCGTTTGCGATGTCCTGCGGGGTCGAGAAGCGGCCCAGCGGGATGCCCGCCAGAAACTTCTGCCGGTTCTCCGGCGTGTCGTCGACGCCCATGAACTCGGTCAGCAAACCCGTCTCGCCGATCACCGGGTTCACGCAGTTCACGCGGATGCGATCCGGCCCAAGCTCGACGGCCAGTGCCTTGCTCGCGACGATCACTGCGCCCTTGCTGCCGTTGTACCAGACGAGACCCGGACGCGGCCGCACGCCCGCCGTCGAAGCGATATTGACGAACACGCCGCCGCCTTGCTCGCGGAAGTACGGCACGAATGCCTGCACGCTCCAGTAGATGCTCTTCACGTTGACGGCATACACGCGATCGAATTCGTCTTCCGTCACGTCGAGCACGGGCTTGTTGCGATGCGTGGTGCCTGCATTGTTGACGACGATCTGCACGCTGCCGAAGTCTTCGATCGCGGCGGCGCGCAGCGCACTCCAGTCGCTCGCGCGCGTCACGTCGCCCGCGACGGCGATGGCCTTGCCGCCCGCCAGCGCGATCTCGCTTGCGACGCGTTCGGCCGCCGCGCCGTTCAGATCGTTGACCACGACGTTCGCGCCTTCGCGCGCATATGTCTTCGCGATGCCTTCGCCGAAGCCCGAGCCGCCGCCCGTGACGATGGCCGTTTTGCCGGTCAACCGCATGATGTCTCCTGTTGTTGTAAATGCAAAAACGCCTGGGTTGTCTTGAGTCAGTCGTGCGTCAGCCGTGCCTGATCGCGACGGTCTTCAACACTGTGAAGCCATACAGCGCTTCAAAGCCTTTTTCGCGGCCGTGTCCCGAATGCTTGACGCCGCCGAACGGCAATTCGACGCCGCCACCCGCGCCATAGTTATTGATGAACACCTGGCCCGAGCGCACGCGGCGCGCAATGCGCATCTGCCGGCCGCCGTCGCGCGTCCATACGCCTGCGACGAGTCCGTAGGGCGTGCCGTTCGCGAGCGTGAGCGCTTCCTCTTCGTCGGCGAAGGGCAGCGCGGCGAGCACGGGGCCAAACACTTCTTCGTGCGCGAGCCGATGGGTGGGCGGCACGTCGCGCAACAAGGTCGGCGCCTGATAGAAGCCTGTTTCCGGCGCTTCCGCGATCACTTCGCCGTGCGCCGCCATCGCGATGCCGTCGTGCTGCGCGTCGGAGAGGAAATCCCATACGCGGCGCTGCTGCTTCGCACTGATCAGCGGCCCGCAATCGAGGTCCGCGTGCGCCGGACCGACGCGCAATGCATTGAACGCGGTGGCGAGGCGGTCGAGCAGCGGCTCGTAGATGCTCCGCTCGATCAGCACGCGGCTGCCCGCCGAGCAGGTTTGCCCCGCGTTCTGCACGATCGCGTTGACGAGCGAGGGTAGCGCGGCGCCGAGATCGGCGTCCGCGAAGACGATTTGCGGCGACTTGCCGCCCAGTTCGAGCGTGACGGGCACGTGGTTTTCGGCGGCCATCTGTGTGACGAGCTTGCCCGTATCGGGCGAGCCGGTGAACGAGATGTGATCGATGCCGGCATGGCGCGCGAGCGCGGCGCCTGCTTCGTGTCCGAAGCCGGTGACGATATTGAGCGCGCCCGCGGGCAGGCCGGCTTCGGCTGCCAGTTCGGCGACGCGCAGCACGGAGAGGCACGCATCTTCGGCGGGCTTCACGACGCACGCATTGCCCGCCGCGAGCGCCGCGCCGACGCTGCGCCCGAAGATCTGCATTGGGTAGTTCCACGGCACGATGTGACCCGTGACGCCATGCGGCTCGCGGATCGTGAAGACGGTGTAGCCGTTCTGATAGGGCAGCGTTTCGCCGTGCAGCTTGTCGGCGGCACCTGCATAGAACTCGAAGTAGCGCGCAAGCGCGGCCGCGTCGCCGCGCGCCTGCCTGAGCGGCTTGCCCGTGTCGCGTGCTTCGAGCTGCGCCAGTTCCTCGTGGCAGGCGGCGACGAGCATCGACAGCCGGTAGAGCAGGCGTCCGCGCTCGGCGGCGCTCACGGCGCCCCATGCGCCTTCATAGGCGCGGCGCGCGGACTGGACGGCGATGTCGATGTCGGCGGCCGTGCCGCGCGCGAGCGTGGCGAACGGCTGGCCGTCGGAAGGATCGATGACGGGGATCGTCTCCCCGTTCGACGACGCGGTCCATTCACCGCCGATGAAGTGTTTCGCTTCTTCCACACATGCTCCTTGCCCGGTTGGGCGGTCAGGCGGACATCGAAAGAAACAACGAAGGGATGACGAAAAGGACAGGCGGCGGTTGCGTTGCGCAGGCTTTGGCGAAGCGCAGCGGCCGGCCAGACGCGTGGCCGCCCGGCACGGTCACACGCGTAAGACGATTATCGCGCCGATCGCCACGCGGGTGTCATCGGCCGATTGGCTATAATGGCGCATTCCGCCGTGTCCGGGTTGCGGCGTTGGGTCCCGTATCGAGACGCAGCGCGCGCCGTGCGCCTTATTCCCATTTCTTCCTGATCAGAGAGCGCCATGAGCTTCAATCACGTTCCCCCTGGTAAAGACCTCCCGCAAGACTTCAACGTCATCATCGAAATCCCGGCGCAAAGCGATCCGGTGAAGTACGAGGCCGACAAGGATCTGGGCCTGCTCGTCGTCGATCGTTTCATCGGCACGGGCATGCGTTATCCCGCGAACTACGGCTTCATTCCGCAGACGCTGTCGGGCGACGGCGATCCCGTCGACGTGCTGGTGATCACGCCGTTCCCGCTGCTGGCTGGCTCGGTGGTGCGCGCGCGTGCGCTGGGCATGCTGCAGATGACGGACGAGTCGGGCGTCGACGCCAAGCTGATCGCCGTTGCGCACGACAAGATCTGCCCGATGACGGCGGACCTGAAGTCGATCGACGACGTGCCGCAGTATCTGAAGGACCAGATCAAGCACTTCTTCGAGCAATACAAGGCGCTCGAGAAGGGCAAGTGGGTGAAGGTGGAAGGCTGGGCGGGCATCGAAGCCGCGCACAAGGAAATCACGGAAGGCGCGGCGAACTACAAGAAGTAATTCGCGCGTTTTTCGAGTTTGGTTGCAAAAAGACGCTCCTTCGGGAGCGTCTTTTTTTTTGCTCTACCGATCCGACGCAGCGCTTGGCCGGATCAAATGCCGCGCTGCGTCAGCGCGGGCTGACCGTCGCGAGGCGGCTGCCCGCGAACGGGTCGTTGCGCCAATCGACCGTAGGGCGTTCCTGTTTGACCTTTTTCGCCGGCTTGCCGACCGCAAAGTGTTCCGGCGATTGGCCGGCGCTGACAGCGTTGCTGAGCCACTGGGGCATCGCACCGTTGCCGTCCCATGTTTCGCCAAATGGGCTGCGATATCGCACCGATTGCTGACGCCGACGTTCTTCGGCTAGCGCCGCGGCCAGGTCGGCCACCTTGATGCCGACCTTAGCCATGCGGCCGCGCAAATACGCAATCATGCTGTCACGCTTTCTTTCGTCCATTTTTTCACCTCAAGAGGCCTGGGTATCGCGTCGGGTATGGGAGCGTCGCCGGTTCTGAAGTGAGCGACGCCGTTGCAGTGACCAAAGTATCTGTTCGAGTCAAAACGGCGTCCAGACGCTTATCTTGAAAACACTGTTGCACGCTACGGACAAACCGCGCCGCGTCAGGTTTCTGGTTCGCCAGCCGCTTCTTCATCAGCCGCGACTTCCTCGATCACGGCAGGCAGCACGGATTCAAGCGTGCGCGCACCCGAAGCCAGTTCCCACTTCTGCGCGGGCGCAAGCTGCTTGACGCGGTATTCGGCGCGCGACGCGGTCGAACGGTCGGCCAGTTCGAACGACGCCAGCAGTCGCACCGGCTTGCGCGAGCGCGTATAGCGCGCGCCCGTGCCGCTGCAGTGCTTGTCGAAACGGGCCTGGACGTCGGTGGCGATGCCCGTGTAGACGCTGCCGTCCGAGCATTCGATCAGATACAGAAACCACGGCATGGCGCGCGCCTGTTCCTCGTTATTCCTTGAACGGATTGTGTTCGCGCAGTTCGTCGACATACGCGTGGATGTGATTCTTCTCGTTGTCGAGAAAGTGCGCGACGGCGTCCGAAAAGGCGGGATGCGCTAACCAGTGCGTCGAGCGCGTGACGGTCGGCATGAAGCCGCGCGCCATCTTGTGCTCGCCCTGCGCGCCGCCTTCGAAGACGCCGAGCTTCTGTTCGATGCAGAACTCCAGCGGCTGATAGTACGCGGTTTCGAAGTGCAGGCAGGGCACGTGTTCGAGCGCGCCCCAGTAGCGGCCATACAGCGTGCCGCCCGCATTTGCGCCGTCGCGCTGATAGACGACGAGCGCACTCGCGATCGGCTTGCCCTCGTACTCGGCGATCACCATCATCAGATTCTCCGGCATCGACGCGCCGATCATCCGGAAGAAGTCGAGATTCAGATACGGACTCGAAAAGTGCTCGCGGTACGTTTGCCGATAACACTTGCTGAAGAAGCGCCAGTCGGCGTCGCTGATGTCTTCGCCGAGCAAGCGCCGGAACGTGACACCCGCATCGCGCACTTTGCGCCGCTCCGCGCGGATGTTTTTGCGCTTCTTCTGTTCGAGCGTCGAGAGGAAGTCGTCGAAGTGGCGGTAGCCGTCGTTGAGCCAGTGAAACTGCACACCTTCGCGCTGCATCATGCCGAGATCGGTCAGCGCTTGCGCTTCGCTTTCCGTCGGAAACAGCACATGCAGCGACGACACGTCGGCCTGTTCCGCGAATGCGACGAGCGTTGCGGCGAGATGGCGCAGCGCGTGCGCGTCGGCGGCAATGAGGCGCGTGCCTTGCACGGGCGTGAAGGGCACTGCGCACAGCAGCTTCGGATAGTAGGGCAGGCCGTTGCGCTTGTACGCGTCGGCCCACGCCCAGTCGAACACGTACTCGCCGTACGAGTGTTCCTTCGCGTAGACGGGCGCGGCCGCGGCGAGCTTGCCCGTGCGCGGATCGGTCAGCGTGACGAATTGCGGCGCCCAGCCCGTATCCGCGACGGCGCATCGCGTCGCGTGCAGCGCGCTCAGGAATTCGTGGCGCAAGAACGGCGTCGGCTGCGCCTGCTGGTTGAGCAGCGCATTCCATTCGGCTGCATCGACTTCGAGTGGCGAAGCAAGAATGCCTGCGCGGTAATCAAAACGTTCCTGGTTCAATCTGTTCGACCGTTGGCGATCCCGTGACCGCGGTGCTTGCATTGTGCGGCGGCAGGATCTGATGAGGCTGATAGGCGAATGTCGCGCGCTTCGTTTTGCTGGCACCCGGATACATCGGCACTGGGCGCAGGCGTGACCGCGGCGCGGCGAACGGCCATGTTAAAGCAAATGCGCGCCCCTAGCGCGCGGCGTGGCCCGCACGCACACGCGATCGAGACCTTGAATGCGCTTACGGCTTATCATCTACGCTGATCGATAGCAGCTGTTTCGCGCGCGACCGCTTCTCCCTGTTCGCGCGCATTGGGAATCTCGAACATGAAAGGCAACTTCTTCAACCTGTATTCGCACCGTTTTGCGCGTGTCGCGGTGGGCGTGCCGCGCTGCCGCGTCGCCGATCCGGCCTTCAACGCTGACGAGACGCTAGCGCTCGCGCGCGAGGCCGCGGCGAAAGGCGCGGCGCTCGTCGCGTTCCCCGAACTCGGCTTGCCCGCCTATACCTGCGACGACCTCTTTCATCAGCGTGCGCTGCTCGACGCATGCAAGACAGCGCTGGCAAAGATCGTCGAGGCGTCGAAGACGCTGCCCGTTGCGTTGATCGTCGGCATGCCGCTGCAGGTGGACCACAGCCTGTACAACTGCGCGATCGTCGTCGCGCGCGGTGTCGTGCTGGGGGCGGTGCCGAAGACTTACCTGCCGAACTATGGCGAGTTCTACGAGGCGCGCCAGTACACGCCCGCCGACAGCGCTGTCGCGCGCGACATCGAACTGCTCGGTAAGCAGGTGCCGTTCGGCGCGTCGCTGCTGTTCGAACTGACCGACGTGCCGGACTTCCGCTTCCACGTCGAGATCTGCGAGGACGTGTGGGTGCCCATTCCGCCGTCGTCGTTCGCGGCGCTCGCGGGCGCGACGGTGCTGGTGAATCTGTCGGCGTCGAACGTCGTGGTCGGCAAGTCGGGCTACCGGCATCAGCTCGTTGGCCAGCAGTCGGCGCGCTGTCTCGCGGCATATCTGTACACGTCGGCGGGACGCGGCGAATCGTCGACGGATATGGCCTGGGACGGCCAGGCGCTGATCTATGAGAACGGCGAGATGCTCGCCGAGTCCGAACGCTTTCTCGACGACTCGCACATGATTTTCGCGGACCTCGATCTCGAACGACTCTCGCACGAACGCATGCGGCAGACCACGTTCGGCATGTCGGTGCAGCGGCACAAAGATGAAGCGGCGAAGTTCCAGATCGTGCGCTTCGCGATCGGGCACGATGCGGCGCAGGCGCTGCCGCTCGCGCGCAAGGTCGAGCGCTTCCCATACGTGCCCGCGGATTCGCGCCGCCGCGACGAGCGCTGCAACGAGGTCTACAACATTCAGGTGCAGGCGCTCGTGCAGCGGCTGTCGGCGTCGAATATCCAGAAGGTGGTGATCGGCGTGTCGGGCGGGCTCGACTCGACGCACGCGCTGCTGGTCTGCGCGAAAGCGATGGACCGGCTGAAGCTGCCGCGCACCAACATCATCGGCGTGACGATGCCGGGCTTCGCAACCAGCGACCGCACGCTCAAGCAGGCGCGCGAGCTGATGGAAGTGGTCGGCTGTACGTCGATGGAAATCGATATCCGGCCAAGCTGCGAGCAGATGCTGAACGACCTTGGCCATCCGTACTCGGCGGGCGAGGCGAAGTACGACATCACGTTCGAGAATGTGCAGGCGGGCGAGCGCACGAACCATCTATTCCGTCTCGCCAACTTCCACAACGGCATCGTGATCGGCACGGGCGATCTGAGCGAGCTGGCACTCGGCTGGTGCACGTATGGCGTGGGCGATCACATGTCGCACTACAGCGTGAACGCAAGCGTGCCCAAGACGCTGATCACGCATCTGGTGCGTTGGGTCGCGGAGACGGGTGCCGTCGGCAAGAGCGGCTCGGACACGCTGCTCAACGTGCTCGCCACGGAAATCAGCCCCGAGCTCGTGCCGGCCAAATCGGCTGGCGCGATCGAGCAGAAGACGGAATCGTTCATCGGGCCATACGAGCTGCAGGACTTCAATCTGTTCTATATCTTGCGTTATGGGTTCTCGCCGTCGAAAGTCGCGTTCCTCGCGCTGCACGCATGGCGCGACAAGGAGCAGGGCGGCTGGCCGGAAGGCGCGCATGTCGAGCGCAACGAATACGATATCGCGGCGATCAAGCGCAATCTCGGCATTTTCCTGTGGCGCTTCTTCAAGACGAGCCAGTTCAAACGCAGTTGCGTGCCGAATTCGCCGAAGGTCGGCTCCGGTGGTTCGCTGTCGCCGCGTGGCGACTGGCGCGCGCCGAGCGATTCGGAAGCGACTGTCTGGACCGATGATCTCGCAACGGTTCCGGACAAAGCCGCCTGAAATCAGTCTTTATCTGCCGTTGAGCGCGGGTTACTGCACGCGTTGCCATGCCCGGTGCTGGCAACGTGTGCGCTGCGGCGTAGAATCAACGCATCTGAACCTTCCTTTTTCCGAACCGAGACGAGGCCCGCCATGAAACGCATTACCGCCGTCATCAAACCCTTCAAGCTCGACGAAGTCCGCGAAGCGCTCGCCGAAGTCGGCCTGACGGGGCTGACCGTTACTGAAGTCAAAGGCTTCGGCCGCCAGAAAGGACATACCGAGCTGTATCGCGGCGCTGAATACGTCGTCGATTTCCTGCCGAAAGTGAAGATCGAAGTCGTCGTCGCAAACGATCAGTGCGATCAGGTGATCGATGCCATCATCGGCGCGGCGCGCACGGGCAAGATCGGCGACGGCAAGATTTTCGTCGCGGATGTCGAACGCGTGATCCGTATTCGTACGGGTGAGGAGAACGAAGCGGCCGTGTGAGCTTCACTGCGGGCGTTGCGCCCGGCGATTGACATAGCGCATCGAAGAAGCATCGGCGTTGCACCGCGCCGGTGCTTTTCTGCACGAGCGAAGTGCCTGAGCGAAATAGATAAGACGCTTGCGCCTTCATCGCCCAGAAATAAAAAAAGGTGCGACACCCTTTCGGACATCGCACCGATACGCGCCTCTCGCAGCAGCGTGAAAACCGTTTCTGTTAAAGCTGTTCTGTTTGCACCGTCCGATTAGAACGAGTGCTGGATACCTGCGTACACGCCCGTCTGGCTGTGGCCGGGCAACGGGTTGTCCGTTGCGACTGCCGTGCCGGAGTTGTTGGCGTTCAAGCCGTAGTTAGCACCCTTGCTGTTCTGCACCGTTGCGACTTGCAGGTCCAGCAGCGTGCGCTTCGACAGGTTGTACGAGCCGCCGACCGTGTAGATCGTCGCGTTACCCGCGCCATTGTTGCCGTTCACGTGATACACGGCAGCGATCAGAGCTGCAGCCGGCGTGGCTTGCCACGTGACACCGCCCCATTCGTGATCGAGCGTCGTCGGCTGACCCGGCAGAACTGCCGTTGCGCCCGACGTGCGGACCGCTTGGTAGGCAGCCTGGATCTTGAACTGACCGAGGAACACGTTCACGAGAGCCGAGTATTCGCGCGATGCTGCGAACACGCCCGTGCCGATGTTGCCGGTGTTCGTGGCATCGCCTGACGGACCAAACAGTCCACCGTTTGCCGGATTGCGGATTTCGTCATAGAGACCGCGGATCTGGAACAGCGATGACGTGTACGTGACCTGTGCACCAGCTTCACGGCCTTGCGGCGTCGTGCCGTTACCGTTCCAGTTCGTTGCGTTCGACAGCGCGTATTGACCGTAGAAGTCAAAGCCTGCGATCTTCGGCGACTGGTAGGCTACGTTGTTGCTCGACTGCGGCCAGTTGCGGCCACGAACCAGCGATGCCGACGACCAGTTCGACTGACCGAACGGATCGAAGTCCCACACGCCGTTCGAGATGAAGAGCATGCGGCCCATCGTGAACGTACCGTATTGATCGCTCGCGAAGCCGACGGTTGCCCAACGATTGAAGAGACCGCCGCCGCCAGGGCCAGCACCCGTCATCGTGTTGAACGAGCCTTCCAACTGGAACACGGCCTTGTAGCCGCCGCCCAGATCTTCAGCACCCTTCAAGCCCCACAGGCTGGTACCCCAGTCGCCGCTTTCCGCGCGGAAGCGGTGCGTGCTGTTTGTTGCCGAGCCGTTTACCTGATTCGACGGCACACCCGACATATACTCCAGACCAGCGTCCAGACGCCCGTACAGCGTCACGCTGCTCTGTGCGTGTGCGGCAACGCCGAAAGTCAGCAGCGCTGCGGCAGCCAAAGCTTTCTTCATCTTCTCCTCCATACCCTGTCAAAAAGTAAAGCCAGTACTGCGAGTGGTGCCCGGACGCCAGCGGCGCCGAGCAGGAATCTTTTCCAGGGAGATGCGCGGTGGCCGGTTGTGATGTCGACGTGCAGCCTTTCTGGCTGTCTGATCGTCATTCCGATCCCTCGCGACCGGTATCTCCTGTTTGTTCGTTTTGAAGTGAAACTACTTTTCTTGATCTTTGTTTTGCTACTTTCGTTACTAATTTAGCAAAATACCCTTCGGTTGGCGAATAAATTAGTGATGCTCGGTAAAGATGTCTCTAAATTGCAATACCAATATGGGACAAGTGCGGGACAGAGGGCTGCGAAGGCCCCACCACGCCTTGTCGCGCAAGGGACACACCGTTGTTAATGACTTGCGTCAAGGATTGCCACTATTGACGGAGCGAATCGTCGGGAGTAAACGCGTTTTAACTGCTGTTCGCGCAGATGTTGGGACGCCGAAGCTTTTGGGCGCGCAGGAAGGAGAGGGCGACGCCGCGCAGAAATGAAAAAGGGCGCCCGGTAAGCGCCCCGTAATACTACATAAACTACATTGCAGCCTTATTTCAGACTTCCCGAGAGAAACTGCTTCAGACGCTCACTCTTCGTGTTCCTGAACACTTCGTCCGGACGGCCTTCTTCTTCGACGCGTCCCTGATGCAGGAACATCACGTGATTCGACACGTTGCGCGCGAAGGCCATTTCGTGGGTGACGACGATCATCGTGCGGCCTTCCTCGGCGAGCGTCTGCATGACCTTCAGCACTTCGCCCACCAGTTCCGGGTCGAGCGCCGAAGTGGGCTCGTCGAACAGCATCACGTCGGGGTTCATCGTCAGCGCGCGGGCGATCGCCACACGCTGCTGCTGGCCGCCTGACAGATGCGACGGATACTGCTTCTCGAGACGCGGCGCGAGACCCACTTTCTCCAGATACGTACGGGCGCGATCCTCGGCTTCCTTACGCGGAATGCCGAGCACATGCAGCGGCGCTTCGATGATGTTCTCGAGCACCGTCATGTGCGTCCACAGGTTGAAGTGCTGGAACACCATGGATAGCTTGGTGCGCATCTTCTGCAACTGCTTCGGGTCCGACACGCGCAGCGCGCCGTGCTTGTCCTTCAGCGTGCGAATCTCCTGGCCTTCGACGAAGATGCGTCCGGCGTTCGGCTGCTCGAGAAAGTTGATGCAGCGGAGCATCGTGCTCTTGCCCGAGCCGGACGAGCCGATCACGCTGATTACGTCGCCGCGGTTCGCGCGCAGCGTGACGCCCTTGAGAACTTCATTGTCGCCGTACTGCTTGTGCAGGTTGTCGACGAAAAGCATTTGCGGTGTAGCTGGAGTGTTCATCGGGTTCCTTGACTTGCCTGGGTCGGCGCCTTACTTGCCTTGCGGGCGCAGATAAGCGAGCCAGCGGCGCTCGGCACGGCGGAACAGCCAGACGAGCCCAAAAGAAATGATCAGATAGAGCAGGGCGGCGATGCCGAACGCGTCGAACGAACGGTAGGTCGCCGAGTTGACGTCGCGCGCGATCTTCAGGATGTCGGGCACCGTCGCGGTGAAGGCGACCGTGGTGGCGTGCAGCATGAGGATCACTTCGTTGCTGTAGTACGGCAGCGCGCGGCGCAGCGCCGACGGCAGGATCACGCGGCGATACAGCGTGAACTGCGACATGCCATACGCGCGCGCGGCTTCGATCTCGCCGTACGGCGTCGCCTTGATCGCGCCCGCGAAGATCTCCGTCGTGTACGCGCAGGTGTTCAGCGTGAACGCGAGCAGCGTGCAATGCATACCGTCGCGGAAGAACGCGTTGGTCAGTTCGTTCGAGCGGATGATCTCGAGGCTATACAGACCCGTGTAGCAGAGCAACAGTTGCACGTACAACGGTGTGCCACGGAAGATATATGTATACAGCCAGACCAGGGTCGACAGCCACTTCCTCTTCGACACGCGCGCGACGGCGAGCGGCACCGACAGGCAGAAGCCAAGGCCAATGGAAATGACCAGCAGCCACAACGTGATGGTGACGCCCGTGAAGCGGTAGCCGTCTGTATACAGATAGTTGCGCCAGTATTGCTGGATCAGCTCGATCATAGGTCCGCCTTGCGCACGCCAGTCGAGTAGCGTTTTTCGAGGTACATCAGCACGAAGTTCGAGGCTGTCGTGATAAGCAGGTAGATGGCGCCCGCCATCAGCGTGAAGAAGAAGAACCGCAGCGTGCCCTTGCCGGCATCCTGCGCGGCCTTGACGACGTCCGCGAGGCCAATGATCGACACGAGCGCCGTCGCCTTGACCATCACCTGCCAGTTATTGCCGATGCCGGGCAGCGCGAAGCGCATCATCTGCGGGAACATAATCCGCGTGAATACCTGCCAGCCCGACATGCCGTACGCAGCGCCCGCTTCGAGCTGGCCGCGCGGCACGGCGAGAAACGCGCCGCGGAACGTCTCCGTGAAGTACGCGCCGTAGATGAAGCCGAGCACGGCGACGCCAGCGACGAATGGATCGATGTCGATCTGATCCCAGCCGAGCATGTCGGTGAGGTCGTTCAGCCAGATCTGGATACTGTAGAAGAGCAGCAGCATCAACACGAGATCGGGCACGCCGCGAATGAGCGTCGTGTAGACCGTGCCCGCGCCCTGTGTGATCCGGTTCCTCGACAGCTTCGCAGCCGCGCCGAGCAGACCGAGCACGAAAGCGAATGCGAGCGACAGGATTGCCAGCTTCACGGTCTGCACCGTGCCGGCAAAGATGATCGGGCCGTAGCCTTGAAAGAGCATAGTGGGTCCTTGACGACGCTCCCGAGCGCCGCGAAAGACGCGGCAATCCGTACGCTGCGGCGGATTGTCCGAAGGCGGATGCCTTCGATGTCTCCCGTGCGGCGCACAGCATGCCGCTGTGCGAATCATGACTGCCTGGCCATTACTACCTGGCTGGCCGGCAGCGCGTTTTCCTGCCTTGTTCTACTGCGTTGCTACTCTCGGTTCGACTTTATTACGAAGCACGTGGACCGGCCCATCCGGGCCAGCCCCGAGCTTTTGCCGCATCTGACGCGATGCGGCTGCTTTTCAGTGCCTGTTATCGGCTCTGATCAATATCGACGTCGAAATACTGCTTTTCGAGCTTCGTGAACGTGCCGTCCTGATGAACCTCGGCAAGCGCCTTGTTCAGCTTCGCCTTCAGCTCGCCGTCTTCCTTGCGCACGCCGATGGCCGTGCCTTCGCCGAGCGTCTTCGGGTCCTTCACTTCCGGGCCCGCCCACGCGAAATCCTTGCCGCGCGGCGTCTTCAGGAAGCCGGCGTCGGCCTGCAACTCGTCCTGCAGCGCGGCGTCGAGACGCCCCGTCGCCAGATCCGCGTAGACCTGATCCTGGTTCTGGTAAGGCACGATCGTCACGCCTTTCGGCTCCCAGTACGCCTTCGCGTACGCTTCCTGCGTCGAGCCCTGTTCGACGCCGACGTGCTTGCCTTTCAGGGATTCAACCGTCGGCAGCAGCGGCGAGCCCTTCTTCGCGATCATGCGCGCGGGGGCGTCGAACAGCCGGTCGGAGAAGTCGATCTGCTCGCGGCGCTTATCGGTCACGGTCAGCGACGACACGATGATGTCGAACTTCTTGCCCTTCAGCGCCGGAATGATGCCGTCGAGATCCTGCGGAATCCATACGCACCTGACGTTCATCTTCGCGCACAGCGCGCGGGTCAGATCGACGTCGAAACCGACCATCTGGCCGCTCGGCGCCACGGATTCGAACGGCGGATAGCTGGCGTCGACCCCGATACGCACGGTTTTCCATTCTTTTGCCATGGCCCCCGAAGCCATGACGGCGAGCGCCACGCACAGTGCGTACTTCTTCATGTTTCTCCTGACTTCCCGGTCGCCGCGTGCCTGCTTGCGGTGACGGCAGCCCGCGTGCGGCCGGCCGTCGCCATTCTAGGCGGACAAAAATAGGCTGCCCGTTCTGGCGGTGGATTGTTTTGGCCGGGAGGCCCGTTCCACGTCGCCCGATGGCGCTTTTACTCTGTCCGCTTCGCGCGCTCTGCGCCCGTTACCGTGCGATCCGGCCGAGCCCGCGTTGCCGGGCGCGCCGTCCGGACGCGGCACACGCGTCGACCGATTCCAAAAAGCGCGGTATTTTACCCGAACCCGCCCGCGGTGCCAGTCCTCGAAGCATGGAAAAAGCCCTTTGCCGCCAGAGAGATGCACGCGCGACGCGCCGTTGCGGCGTGCTGCCGCGCCTTCTTACAGCATCGCGGCGGCCGATGCAACGTGCATCGCGCGGCTCCCGGGCATTGCCATCATTTATGAAACGATCCGGTGCGGCGGCGCGGATTGTGCCTTGCGGGCGCAGCCCATACATTCCCGTCATCGGAAATTTTTCACGGGAGACCCAGATGATCAGGATTCGTCGTTCCGACGAGCGCGGCCACGCTAACCACGGCTGGCTGAACGCCAAACACAGCTTCTCGTTTGCCGATTACCACGATCCCGAGCACATGCACTTCGGTCCGCTGCGCGTGATCAACGAGGATCGGATCGCCGCTGGGCAGGGCTTCGGCACGCACGGGCATCGCGACATGGAGATCGTCACCTATGTGCTCGACGGCGCGTTGTCGCATCGCGACAGCCTCGGCAACGGCTCGACGATCCGTCCCGGCGACGTGCAGCGCATGAGCGCCGGCACGGGCGTGATGCACAGCGAGTTCAATGGATCGCAGGAAGACTCGCTGCATCTGCTGCAGATCTGGATCATCCCGAAACGCGCAGGCGACGCGCCGGGCTACGAGGAGAAGCGCTTCACCGATGCCGACAAGCGCGGGCGGCTGCGCGTCGTGGCGGCGCCGGACGGCCGCGACGGCGCGGTGACGATCCACGCCGATGCGTCGATCTACGCCGGTCTCTTCGACGGCGCGGAGCGTGACGAGCTTGCGCTCGCGGCGGGACGCCAGGCGTATGTGCATGTCGCGCGCGGCGCTGTGACGGTCAATGGCGAGGCGCTGAAGGCGGGCGACGCCGCGATGATCACCGATGCCGCGAGCGTCACGGTCGAAAACGGCGAGGGCGCGGAAGTGCTGCTGTTCGACCTCGGTCAGTTGCGTTGAGCGAGGCGGCGCTTTCGTTCATTTCGTTCATTAGTCTGTTGGTCAGCCAATGAAACAACGCCACGGAAGCTGCCTTCCGTGGCGTTTTGTTTTACGCGCGGTTTTATGCGCGTCACGCCCGGCGAAGGGCGTTCATCGGCACGCCGGCGCGCGCGAGGCAACGCGGCTGACCTCGCTTAAGGCTTCACCGCCGAAGCCGCTGCGTCGCTGTGATGCTTCTCCCAACGTTCGCGCATCTTCTGATGACGCTGCTCCATTTTCGCGAAGTGCTGCTTGAGCGCGGTGCTGACGGTGGTCTTCTGCTGGTCGTTCAGGCCGTTATAGAAGTTCAGCCATGCCGTCGACGTCTGCTCGCGCAGCTGCGCGTCCTTCTGCTCGATCTGCTGATGCGCGGCGTGCATCGCGTTCAGGTCGAGAATCGGTTGCTGCTGCATCTGCTTGAACTGCTGGCGCATCTGCTCATGGTTCGCGCGCTCGGCGTCATGGCTTTGCTTCATCGTGTCGAGTGCGGCTTGCCATGCCTTTTCCTGATCCGCGTTCAGTTTCAGTTGCCCGTGCAACTGGTTCAGTTCCTTCATGAAGCCGCCGTGGTGCCAGCCCGGGCCGCCATGGCCCATGCCGGGACCATCTTGGGGCTGCGCGGCGAACGCGGCCCCGAGACTCAATGCAAGCGATGCAGCGGCAACAGCGAGAAAGCGTGATGTTTTTTTGGACATTACTGTGCTCCTTGATCAACTAGCCGACGATGCCGCCCGTCTCGAAGGTGGACCAGCGCGCATTCGGTAAGGCACAGCGTAGAGGGATCGAATGCCCGTCGTGTTACGCGTATCCTTGCGGAAGTTACGTGACATTACGTGTGCCTTTCGCGGTAACACCCGGTAACCCTTTCGGGGTCAGTAGGGGCGGAAACGCAGCGGGGCGCGCGTTACACTTCAAACCATGGCTACTCAAATTCTGGTCGTCGATGACGACGTCGAACTGCGCGATCTGCTGCGCGACTATCTGGCCCGGCAAGGCATCGAAGTGTCGGTGCTGCACGACGCCAGTTCACTGGAGCGCCGCATCGAGCGCGAACGGCCCGATCTGATCGTGCTCGACCTGATGATGCCGGGCGTCGACGGGCTCACGGCGCTGCGCAAGCTGCGCGCGTCGGGCGACGATATCCCCGTCATCATGCTGACGGCGCGCGCGGACGACGTGGACCGCATCGTCGGCCTGGAACTCGGTGCGGACGATTACCTCGGCAAGCCGTTCAACCCGCGCGAGCTGCTGGCGCGCGTGCAGGCGGTGTTGCGCCGCCGCAAGACGCTGCCGTCGGCGGCTGCGCCCGAACAGCGCGAGCCGTTCTCGTTCGGCCGCTTCACGCTCGACTTCCAGTCGCGCACGCTGCATCAGGAAGGCAAGCCGCTCACGTTGTCGGGCAGCGAATTCGCGCTGCTGAAGATCTTCGTCAATCACCCCATGCGCACGCTCACGCGCGAGCGCCTGCTCGAACTGCTGCACGGTCCCGAATACGACGGCACCGACCGCGGCATCGACGTGCAGGTGTGGCGCCTGCGCCGCATTCTCGAAACCGATCCGTCCGTGCCGCGCTTCATTCAGACCGTACGCGGACGCGGATACGTGTTCGTCCCCGATGGCGAGCAACATGCGGCGTCCAATTGATTCGTTGTTCGGGCGGCTCGCGCTGCTCGTCGTCTGTGTGTTGCTGGTGTCGCATTTCGCGTGGTATCTGCTAGTGCGCTTCGAGCGCAACCAGTCGCAGACGCGCTATGCCGTCGAAGAGGCCGTGTTCCTCGTCGACGCGGTGCGCGACCACGTCAGGCGCGAGCCGGATCAGCCGCTGCCTTCGCGCGTGCGGCTCGTCGATCCCGCGAGTGCCGACGTCCCGCCCGACGTGTCGAATTTGCCCGCGCCGCTCGACCGTTTCGTCGACGATGTGCGCGACCGTCTGCCCACCTCGACGCAGGTGCGCGTCGGCACGCCGGGCAAGCCGCCCGCGCTGTGGGTTCGCGCGGCGAGCGATCCAAGCTGGATCGTCGTGCCCGTGCAGCCGTTGCGGCCGCCGCGCTCGCTCGACCGGATGGTCCTGTGGCTCGGCATTATTTTCTCGGCGGGCGTGATGGCGGCGCTCTTTGCCGCGTGGCAGCTGCAGCAGCCGTTGCGCTCGCTGGCGCAGGCGGTGACGCGCTTCGGGCGCGGCCTGCCCGTGCCGCCCGTGCGCGAGCGCGGCCCGCGTGAACTGCGGCAACTGACGCACGGCTTCAACCAGATGGTGCAGGAGGTCGCGCGTACCGAGCATGATCGCGCGGTCATGTTGGCGGGCGTCGCGCATGATCTGAAGACGCCGCTTGCGCGTCTGCGGCTGCGCGCCGAGATGATGGACGACGCGAAGACGCGCGACGGCGTCGTGCGCGACGTCGATTCGATGACGCATATCGTCGAGCAGTTTCTCGTGTTCGCGCACGACGGCGGCGACCGCAGCGAGCCCGTCGAAGTCGACGCGCAGTGCGAGCGCGTGGTGCGCAGCTATCGCGCGGTGTCGGGCGGCGCGCCGACGGTGCAGACGGATCTACGCGCCGGCCCGGGCTTTATGCTGCCCGCCGCCACGCTCGATCGCATCCTGTCCAACCTGCTCGACAACGCGCATGCGTACGGCGCACCGCCCGTCACCGTCGCGACGGCGCGCACGTCGCAAGGCTTCACGCTGTCGGTCACGGACAACGGCAGCGGCATCGCCGCGCAGGATCTGATCAACGCGAGCCGGCCGTTCGTGCGGCTCGATCCGGCGCGTGGCGGCAATGGCCACAGCGGCCTGGGCCTTGCGATCGTCGAGCGGCTCGTGCGGCGTGCGGGCGGCGAATGGCAGATCGGCAACAATGATGCGCCAAACGGCGGCCGGGGCTTGCGCGTGCAGATGACGTTCCCGCTGGAAGCGGTGTCGCGCACGGTGGCGGCGTCGGAAATCGTCTGGTGAGTGTGATGCGCCGCGCGCTTGGGCTGCGCGGCATTCAGAAACGGGCCTGGGGCTGAGTTGGCGCTGAGGGATTGCGAAGGCCCCGTCCATACCGTTCGATCAGACAGGCAGCATGCCTATTCGGTGAAGAGCGTGTTGAGCGCGGCGGCGGCTTCGCTGTCCACGGTATTCCAGGTCACCGTATCCGCCTCGAAGATGTAGTGTGTCGTGTACTTGCCAAGACGCGCGAGGATTTCTTCCTGTATCACTTCGGGCGCTACCTCCAGCTTCAGATACCACGCGGTCGAAGACAGGCGCGTCTGAAACGCGCCGTACTCTGCGAGCAGATGATCGAAGGCGTCAGCGTCCTGATCGCGGCAGACGATGACCAGATTTCCCTTCATGCGAACCTCCGGGGGAGCGTAAAGCGGTGATCACAACTTTCGGATGAAAGTCGATGATACCTGCTTAAGCTCCGCTTGCCCGGCGGCTTCGACATACGCGATGCAGTGCGCATCACTGACCGGTCAGAGAGCGTTTCGCCTGCTTACCGGGCTTCACCAAACTCTATGAGCGGGCGTCACCAGGCATTGGCGGGCGTGCGCGTGGGCGGCGCGGTATCGTCGGGCGGCACGGCCTCGCTGCGGTCGCGTCCGCCCTGTTTCGCGGCATAGAGCGCCTGGTCGGCGCGGCTGATGATGCGCTCGGGCAGATCTTCCGCCGACAGTTCGGTAATGCCGATACTCACGCTCAAGCCGACCGACTGCGGCAGCTTCGCCGACGGCGTCGCCTTCAGGCGCACGCGCAGGCGCTCGACCACTTCGAGGCCGGTGCCGAGCGGCGTCGACGGCAGCAGAATGCCGAATTCCTCGCCGCCCAGCCGGCCGATTGCGTCGCTGCCGCGCAGCTCGGCGCGGCAGGTATCGACGAAGTGTTCGAGCGCGCGGTCGCCGGCAGCGTGGCCGAAACGGTCGTTGATCTGCTTGAAGTGATCGAGGTCGGCGATCGCCATGCACAGCGGCTCCCCCGTCGCGCGCGCGCGGTCGATCTCATGGCGCAGCAGATCGAGGAAATAGCGGCGCGACAGCGCGCCCGTCAGCGCGTCGTGACGGGCTTCCGCGGACAGCAGCGTGTTCGCCGACTGCAGTTGCTCGGCCAGCACGCGGGTTGCGCGGTGATGACGCCGCTCGCGCAAATACGACACGGTAATCACCCAGGCGAGCGCCACCGTGCCCGCGAGCGTCAGGAACACCAGCAGATGATCACGCTTGTGATTGCGCATCAGCTCGGGCCACGCGACGAGCGGATCGACGAGATGCGCGGAGAGACCCGAGTTCAATCCGCCGCGCGACTGGTAGAGCGTCGGAATCGGCTGGCCGGGCATGTCGAACAGCTGATCGGCGATCGCCGTCGGCACCCACGGCGCGTCGCTGCGCACCTGGCTCTTGACGGGCTGGATCTGGATGGTTGCGAACTGGTCGCGATGATAGGTGCCCATGCGCTCGACCGCGTTCATCTGCGTGACGCGCGAGTTCGGCATGGCCTGGCCTTCGAGCGCCGCATTGTGCGCCATGATGACCACGCCGTTGTCGTCGGTGACGAAGGTGCCGGCGTGCGCGACCCAGTGGCGCAGCCGCGCGATGCCGACCTTGGCGACGATCGCGCCTACCAGCAGGCCGTCGTCGTAGACGGGCGCCGAGATGAAGATGCCCGGCTCGCCGCTCATGCGGCCCACGCCGTAGGCCTCGCCGAACGCGCCGAGCAGGGCGTTGGTCAGGTAGCTGCGCGAGCGCATGTCGAGCCCGACGAACGAATGCGCGTTTTGCGCGTTGCTCGCCGCGACGCACAGCCCGTTCGCGTTGACCAGCCAGATGATGTCGAGGCCCGAGAAGCCCTGGGCGTCGCGCAGGAAGCCGTCGATGCCCGCCAGTTCGGGCGACTTCAGCAGTTCTTCGCGATGGGCGGGTTCCAGGTCGACGCCTGACGCGGCATAATTCTGCGAGTGCGTCAGCGCCTGCTGGATCACGCCGAGTTCGGCCATGGTGGCGGGTATCGCCCGCGACATCGCCAGGTCGCTGGCGATCACTTCGGCCATGTTGTAGACGATCGAGGCGGACATTTGCCGCTGCTGGCGCAAGGCGGTATCCAGTTCTTGCTGTACCATCCGGTCCGCGACCAGGCCGGAGGCGAACCAGCATGCGAGCACGACCAGTACGAAACTGGCCGGTCCCAATGCCTGGCGCAAGGTTGTCCTTTTCATCGACCCTCTGATCCGTCTGACTGATTCATGCAACAACGTCTTTCGTTGCAACGCGCTGGCGCTGGGCCGTTCCTGCCAATTTTCACCGTGCACCGCACGGAGCCAGGATAAATGCGCCGCGCCGCCGTCCTCGTCGCCGTCGGCCAGCAGGTTTCGCCGCCTCCCGATTTTAACCGCCGCGCGGCCCGGCGCTAGCCAGGATTTGCGCGCGCGAAAGTCCCGTGTGGGGTATTAACGGCCTCCGGCGGGACTTTCTGAATAGCGGCACGGCCGTCGGATTGTGGCTAGCACGCGACGGTTCGCCCGAAGCGGGGCGCAAAGCCGGCCTGTTGATGCACGCGGCCTGCCGCTTACAGAGCCATTCCGTTAACCATTCAGCGTGACATTTGAGTGTCAACGGTTGTTTCTGTCACACAGGTTGTAGTAGTGTCGTGCCGTCCAAAATGAGGAAAGCTCGCTGGCCTGCCGGCGGCGGCCCGCGCAACACGATTGCGCCGGCCGTAAGTGCAGGCCCGCACGGGGCGCCGCGCGATGTATCCGTCGCCGGCCAATGCGTATTGAACGCCAACGATTTACCGCGCATTAGCGTTTTGCCATGCCTGATTTCCGCTTTCCGGATCGATCCTCGGACCGTCGCGCCGCCGCCAGCCATGCCGGCGCGCGCGTAGCCATCATGGCTGGCGGCATGTTTGCATTCCGCCGCGAAAGGAGGGCCGCCTGATGGATCTGTTCAGCTTCACCCTGAACCGCACCGCCAACGCGTCGGCGTGGCGGGTGCTGCCCAATCGTTGGGATTTCATTGCGTTTCCGCTCATCATCTGCGTGATCGCAATGGCCGTGGTCGGTTTCCACGAGACGATGGCGCCCATCTCGACGCTGCAAAGCGAGCCGATCTCGCTCGACCCCGCGAACCTGCCTGAGTACGCGCTGCGTACCACGCTGCGCATGCTCGCCGCGATGGTCGCGTCGCTGACCTTCACGCTGGTCTACGGAACGCTTGCCGCGAAGAGCCGGCGCGCGGGCCAGGTGCTGGTGCCGATTCTCGACATCCTGCAGTCGGTGCCCGTGCTCGGCTACATCTCGTTCACGGTGACGTTCTTCCTCGCGCTCTTTCCGTCGCGGGTGCTGGGCGCCGAACTGGCCGCGATCTTCGCGATCTTCACGAGCCAGGCGTGGAACATGACCTTCAGCTTCTACCAGTCGCTGCGCACCGTGCCGCGCGATCTGGACGAGGTGTCGAAGGGCTTCCATCTGACGTCGTGGCAGCGCTTCTGGAAGCTCGAAGTGCCGTTCTCGATGCCGGGCCTCATCTGGAACATGATGATGTCGATGTCGGGTGGCTGGTTCTTCGTGGTTGCCTCCGAGGCCATCACGGTCGGCAATCACAGCATCACGTTGCCGGGCATCGGCGCGTATCTGGCGGCGGCGATCTCCGAGAAGAACCTGCACGCAATCGGCTGGGTGATCCTGACCATGACGGTCGTGATTCTCGCGTACGACCAGCTCCTGTTCCGTCCGCTCGTCGCGTGGTCCGACAAGTTCCGCATGGAGAACACGAGTTCCGGCGACGCGCCGGAATCGTGGCTGCTCGACCTGATCCGCCGCACGCGGCTGATTCACCGCCTGCTCGTCCCCATCGGCTGGATGTTCGCGAAGGCCGCGCGCGTGCCGATCCGCTGGCCGCGCGTCGGGCCCGTGAAGTTCGCCAAGCCGGCCGTGCTCAAGCCGTCCAGAACGGGCGACATCGTGTGGGCCGTGATCGTCGTGCTGGCGACGGCATTCGTCGTGTATCGCGTCGTCGCGTATGTGCGCACGGGCGTGACGCTCGATGAAGTCGGCCATGTGTTCGTGCTCGGCCTCATCACGCTGCTGCGGGTGACGGTGCTGATCGCGCTCGCGTCGGTGGTGTGGCTGCCCATCGGCGTGCTGATCGGGCTGCGCCCCTCGCTTGCCGAGAAGATCCAGCCGGTCGCACAGTTCCTCGCGGCGTTCCCGGCGAACCTGCTGTTCCCCGTCTTCGTGATCGTGATCGTCAAGTTCAATCTGAACCCGGACATCTGGCTGTCGCCGCTGATCGTGCTCGGCACGCAGTGGTATATCCTGTTCAACGTGATTGCGGGCGCGAGCGCCTATCCGAACGACTATAAGGAAGCCGCGAAGAATTTCCGCATCCGCGGCTGGCAATGGTGGCGCCAGGTCATGCTGCCGGGCGTGTTCCCGTACTACGTGACGGGCGCGATCACCGCCTCGGGCGGCGCGTGGAACGCGAGCATCGTCGCGGAAGCCGTGCAGTGGGGCGATACCAAACTCGCTGCGCACGGGCTCGGCGCGTATATCGCGCAGTACACGGCCGCGGGCGACTATCCGAAGATCATTCTGGGCATCGCGGTGATGTCCCTGTTCGTGTCCCTCTTCAATCGCGCGTTGTGGCGTCCGCTGTACGCCTACGCCGAAAGCCGCCTGCGGCTCGATTGAGATTCATTGAAGGCATAACGCGATGCAAAATCCGAAGACCGTAACCGCCGCGCCGATCCAGACGCCGCCGATGCCGCCGCGCCTCGGTGAAGAAATCCTGCGCGTCAAGGACGTGTGCCGCGGGTTCAACAAGACCCAGGGCGAACTGCTGGTGCTCGACGACGCCAATCTGTCGTTGCGCGAAGGGGAGATCGTCGGGCTGCTCGGCCGCTCGGGCTCGGGCAAGTCGACGCTGCTGCGTATCATCGCCGGCCTGATCGAGCCGACGGGCGGCGAAGTCACCTACATGGGCAAGCCGCTCAAAGGGCCCGCCGACGGCGTCGCGATGGTGTTCCAGACCTTCGCGCTGTTTCCGTGGCTGACCGTGCTGCAGAACGTGGAAGCGGGTCTCGAGGCGCTCGGGGTCGGTGCGCGTGCGCGCCGTGAACGCGCGCTTGCGGCGATCGACCTGATCGGTCTCGACGGCTTCGAGAACGCGTATCCGCGCGAGCTGTCGGGCGGCATGCGCCAGCGCGTCGGCTTTGCGCGCGCGCTGGTCGTCGATCCGACGCTGCTGCTGATGGACGAACCGTTCTCCGCGCTCGACGTGCTGACGGCCGAGACGCTGCGTACCGACCTGCTCGATTTGTGGACGCAAGGGCGCATGCCGATCAAGTCGGTGCTGATCGTCACGCACAACATCGAGGAAGCCGTGTTCATGTGCGACCGCATCCTCGTGCTGTCGTCGAATCCGGGCCGCGTGATCGCCGAGATCAAGGTGCCGTTCAAGCATCCGCGCAACCGTCTGGACCCGGCGTTCCGCAAGCTCGTGGACGACATCTACGCGAAGATGACTGCGCGTCAGACAGATGAGAAAACGAAGAAGGGCCTGGAGCTGCACAGCTGGCTGCCGCATGTGTCGACCAACCTGATGGCGGGTCTGATCGAAACGCTCGCGGCCGCGCCGTATCACGGCCGTGCGGACATGCCGGAAATCGCGCGCTCGCTGCATCTGGAGGTGGACGACCTGTTCCCGATCGCCGAAGTGCTGCAGCATCTCGGCTTCGCCGACGTGCGCGAAGGCGATATTTTCCTGACGCCGCCCGCGCGCGTGTTCGCCGAGTTCGGCACGCAGGAGCGCAAGCTGATGTTCGCCGACCATCTGCTCAAGCACGTGCCGCTCGCGGCGCGAATCAAGAAAGTCCTGAACGAGCGCCCGGGGCACCGCGCGCCGCGCGTGCGCTTCGAGCAGGAACTGGAAGACTTTCTGTCGGACAGCGCTGCTGAAGAAACGCTCGACGCCGTTATCAACTGGGGTCGTTATGCCGAGATCTTCTCGTACAACGACCAGACGGAAATTTTCAGCCTCGAGGACGTCGAGTCCTGACGGCAGCGCGCGATTTGCGTGAGCGAAGAAAGAAGGGGAGCCAAGCGGCTCCCCTTTGTTTTGGTCCCGATGCTCTGCGCTACGAGCAGCGTTACTGCAGATTGCCCCAGCGCTCGACAGCCGGTTCCGCCGACGCCCATTTCCAGTAACCCTTGTTGTCCTGCTGGCAGGCGCTCGCCATGTACCAGTCGACCTTCGCATCGGCCTTGTCGCCGTCGATGACCGAGAACACGAACTCCTTGCAGATCGCGAGCGACGACGCGAACGCGCGTGTCACGCGCACCTGGCCGTGGCCGTTCTCGATGGGCATCGTGTGCTTGACGCTCCAGTCGCGCGTCTCGCCGACGGGCATCGCGCCCGCCAGCGCCGCGATCACGTTCTGCTGATCCGAGTGCATCACGCGCATATAGCGCGCGACGGCCTCATCGGTGGCGGCCTGCACGGCAATGCCGACGCCGATGCCCACAGCGGGATTCGCGGTGAAGATGCCTGTCGCGGCGCCGGCCCCCGCGCCAGCCGCCGCACCGACAGAAGCCGAACTGCAGCCGCTGACGATCGCGCCCGCGCCGAAGCACAGCGCGCCGACGAGCGCGAGCCGCACAGCCGTCGCCGCCCGCAGGCTTCCGGTTGACGGCCGCGCGCTCATTGCAGCGAGCCCCAGCGCTCCGTCGCGGGCTCGGCTGATGCCCACTTCCACGCCGTGCCGTCACGGCAGATCGACGCGACATAGAACGCGCTCGACGCGGGCACGTTCTGCGTCGCGGTTTTATCGACGGAGAAGACAATCTCCTTGCAGTCGAGTTCGCCCGCGCTGATCGAGCGGCTGACAGTCACGCGGCCATGCTCGTCTTCTTCGAGCGGCACCGAATGCGTGATGCTCCACGGCGCGACCGCGCCGACCGCGAGCGGGCCGGCGACCACGGCGATGCTGTCCTGGGTGTTGCGATGGATCACGCGTTCGGAGTACTGCACGCCTGCGCGTGCCGCGGCAACGGCGCCAAGGCCGATACCTGTGGCGACGGCGGCGTTGTTCGTTACTTTCCCGGCAATGGCTGCGCCTGCGATACCGGCGCCCGCCGTTGCACCTTCCGCGTAGAGCGATCCGCATCCGCTCAATGTCGTGGTGACGGTGACGGCGACGGCCAGGGCCGCAATCAGCGTGGCGCTCGGGAAGATCGATCGCCGCATGGCGCTGGGCTGCGCGGCGTGTTTGTCACGGTGCATTGCTTTTTGCATTTCTTCGTCATCGCTCCTGCTCGTGCCTTCGACGCGTGGAGCGCGCCAGCGCGAAGGCAGATACATCTGATTTTTTCGCTGCGGCATTGTGCAGGATGCGTTTTGTAATTGGCATAGGGAAAATGCAAGCAATTGCAAAAGATGCTGCGTGGCCGGGGTCTTTCTGTTTGGCGTGACGAGCAGTTGGCATGCCTGAGCAAGGCATGGGCACGGCTGGCGCGAGCGCTTGCGCGTAGCGCGGCTCGATCGAAGAAGCGACGCGGCTTCACTGGAAGCCGCGAACACGAGTGGAGAAAATGCCGGGAGGAAGGGCTTATTGAAACCGCAAAAAACCGCAAAATCGATCAGCGCGCAATTGGCTGTGCGCGTCGCTGCGAATCAGTTGTCGTCGTGATTCGACTCTTCGTCGCCGTAGGTGCTGAGCCGGTTGTACAGCGTCTTGAGACTCACGCCGAGCGCTTTCGCCGCGCGCCGCTTGTCGCCGCCGCAATACTTGAGCGTGCCGAGAATGATCTGCTTCTGGGCATCGGCGAGCGGCGTGCCGATCCACACGCTCATCGAGTCGCCAACTGTCACGGGTTTCTTCACGCGCGACATCAGATGCGGATGCGGCAACTCCACCGCCTTCTCGGCCAGAATGAACGCGCGATACACCGCGTTCTTCAGCTCGCGCACGTTACCGGGCCACGACCAGGTGCGCAGCGTTTCCATCGAACGCTTGCTGAACACCTTGTTCGTGCCTTCCTGCCGGTTGAGTTCGTTGAGGAAATGCACCGCCAGCAGTTCGCGGTCGCCTTCGCGCTCGCGCAGCGGCGGCGCGCGCAGCGGGAACACGGCGAGCCGGTACATCAGGTCTTCGCGCAGGCCGTTTTCTTTCACCGCCACGGCGGGGTCGCGATTGGTCGCGGCGATCACGCGCACGTCGCCGCGAATCAGCTCGGTGCCGCCGACGCGATAGAACGTGCCCGTCTCCAGCGCGCGCAGCAGTTTCACCTGCCGCACGGGCGCCATTTCGGTGACTTCGTCGAGAAACAGCGTGCCGCCGTTCGCATGCTCGAAGTAGCCGATGCGGCCCTGGACCGCGCCCGTGAAGCTGCCTTTTTCATGGCCGAACAGTTCGGCTTCGATCAGTTCATCGGGTATCGCGCCGCAGTTGACGGCGACGAACGCGCCGCCCTTGCGCGCGCTATGGTCGTGAATCGTGCGGGCGATCAGCTCCTTGCCCGTGCCCGATTCGCCGATGATGAGCGCGGTCGCATCGGTTGCGGCCACGCGGTCGATCTGGTCGTAGAGATCCAGCATGATGGGCGATGAGCCGTACAGCGTGCCGTACGACCTCAGTCCCGGGACGTTTTCCGCCGTGCGTTGCTTCGCCGGAGACGCACCGCCGCCATCGGCTTCGGTGGCGGGCGAGTCCAGATCGGTTGACGACATAGGCAAGGGTGTCCTGTGCAATTTCGGGTGGGTGTCGTGAATGGCGCAGGCCAGTATCGAGAGCGTGGATTGCCTCGTAAGAGTGGTCCACTATCTCACAAAAGGCAATTTAACCACTCACGCGCCATTTCCGGCAAGGCGCATGCAAGTTTGGCGTTCGCTGGCAGTTCGCAAATGTTAACGTACGATCGACACGCGTTGCCGGCAAAAGTTGCACGCCGCGCGATGCGCGTCGGCAACTTTGTCTGCATCGCGCGTGGCTGCGCGCGGTCTTCGGGTGCGCCGCGTTTTGCGGAACTCGATGGGTATCCGTGGATCGCACGAGGATGCCGGGAACGACCGTTGCGACGGACAGGAGATGGCGCATGACACCGGAACCGCCCGTCGAGAGACGGGACAAATCCGGTCCCCGCGCCGGAACAGGAGATTGCAATGACGGAAATCACTGAACAGCTCGCGTTGGGCCGACAAAAACTTGTCCAGGATCTCAACGTGCTGTTAGCCGATTCAGAAGAAATGCTGCGGCTCGCGGCAGCCGTGCCGGGCGAAGGCCTCGACGCGCTGCGTGAGCGGCTACGCACGCACGTCGATTCCGTGCAAAACGCGCTCGCCGACGCGCAGACCTCGGCGCAGCGGCGCTACCGCAGCGCCACCGTCCAGACTGAGCGATACGTGCGCCAGAATCCGTGGCAGTCGCTGGGCATCGCGGCCGGTGTCGGCTTCGTGCTCGGCATGCTCGCCGCGCGCTGAGCGCGCTAATCCGGCATGGCGGCCGCGTGGCCGCGCCATTTCCATTCACGACAACAAGGAGTTCAACATGGCACGCCCCAAGATCGGCATATTCGGCGCCGTGTTCGCCGTGGGCAGCGTACTGGCATGGCGCTGGGTGCAAAAGCAGCGCGCCGCGCAGCAACCGCTCGCGCGCGATCTGACGCGCTGGGAAGGCGAGGGCGGCGCCGTGACGGAGCCGGCGCAACCCGCGCCGGGAGCGCCGGGCGCGCAGGTCGCGCCCACGCCCGCCAAGCATCTGCGTAACGGCAATGGCGCGGATCACGGCGACGCTTGGCCCTTTCCGCGCAGCTAAACCGGCACTGACGCGCACGGCGGAACGCGATTTAACACGACCGTGCGCCGCGTCATATGCGGGCTGATTTTTTTCGACCTGAGGCCTTATAATGAGCAAAAAGCACAACAATAAGTGCTTTTTATAGCAGAATTTGCGGTAATTGTTGCGCAGATGCATTGATTCGGAAAGTTTTTCCGGTTGAGGCGTCCGTCGCTGCTATGCAAGCGTATGCTTGAAAATCGCAGCGCGCGGGCGCTTTCGTCGTTCGCAACTTTCCGGCAAGACGCAGGCTGCGCGTATCCATGACCAGCACTTACGAGCTTTCCATACGCGATGCCACATGTATTGATTGTCGATGACGATCCGAGTACCCGCGAAGCGCTGGCGGCCATCATCGCGGAAGACGGGCTGACCACGGCGACGGCGGGCGATCTGCGCGAGGCCCGCATCCAGCTGGTGCGGCAAACGCCTGACGTCGTGTTCACCGATCTGAAGCTGCCCGATGGCTCGGGCGTCGATCTGTTCGAGGATCTCGATCCGCGCTCGGGCGTGGAATTCGTCGTGATCACGGGGCATGCGACGGTCGAGTCGGCTGTGAGCGCGCTGAAGATGGGCGCCGCCGATTACCTCGTGAAGCCGATCAACATGCAGCGCGTGAAGGCCATCTTGAGCCGCCTGCCGCGCGCGGGCGACCTGAAGGCCGAAATCGGCACGCTGCGCGGCGAGTTGCGGCGCATGGGCCGTTTCGGGCTGATGCTCGGCAATTCGCCCATCATGCAGCAGGTGTACGACCAGATCAGCCGTGTCGCGCCCACGGCTGCTTCCGTGATGCTGGTCGGCGAATCGGGCACGGGCAAGGAAGTCGCCGCGCAGACGCTGCATCAGTTGAGCTTGCGTCGCAAGCACGCGTTTCTTGCGGTCAATTGCGGCGCGATCTCGCCGAACCTGATCGAATCGGAGATGTTCGGCCACGAGCGCGGCGCATTCACGGGCGCCGACCGTCAACATAAAGGCTATTTCGAACGCGCGAACGGCGGCACGCTGTTCCTCGACGAAATCACCGAAATGCCGATCGAGTTGCAGGTAAAGCTGCTGCGTGTGCTGGAGACGGGCATGTTCATGCGCGTCGGCACGACGAAGGAAATCGAAACCGACGTGCGCCTGATCGCTGCGACGAACCGCGATCCGGAGCAGGCCGTACTCGAAGGCAAGCTGCGCCTCGATCTGTATCACCGTCTGAACGTGTTCCCGATCAGCCTGCCGCCGTTGCGCGAGCGCGGCAAGGATGTCGAGCTGCTCGCGCAGGCGTTCCTCGACGATCTCAACGAGCAGCACACTACGAAGAAGCACTTCCCGCCCGCGGTGAAGGAGATGCTGCTGTCGTATCCGTGGCCCGGCAACGTGCGCGAATTGAAGAACTACGTGCAGCGCGCACACATCATGGCGGGCACGGATTCGGACAGTACGGCCACGGTGCCGCTGCAGATTTCGCTGTCGAAGCCGACGGCGGGCACGGCGATCACGATTCCGTTCGGCACGTCGCTCGCCGAGGCCGATCGTCAGCTGATTCTGGCGACGCTCGAACAGTGCGGCGGCGTGAAGACGCGTGCCGCCGAGATTCTCGGCATCAGCCTGAAGACGCTGTATAACCGGCTCGTCGAATACGGCAACGATGCCGGACGTGCCGACGGCGACGACGTCAGCGACGAGCCGCAGGCGCTCGGCAAGGCGGACGCGTGAGCGCGTCGGTGAAATAACCGGACTTGCCGCTGTCCGCCACGGCGGACAGCGGCATCAACGGCACATGCCTTGCTGATTTGCGTTCAACAGTCGACCGCGCACCAGGCGACGACGACATCGAACGAAAACAGGGAGCCAAACCATGCCGGAGCATGACGCCGTCCACGATATCTACGCGCACCGTCCCGAACCCAACACGCCGCCCGAGCCGAACGAGCCGGATACTATACCCGACCCGACGCGCGAACCCGTCGAACCCGATACACCGCCGATCGGCGATCCGCCGTCGCAACCTTCGCAGACACCTCATACGATTGCCCGCATGACGCTGCTGCCGGAGTTCTGACCCCGGGCTTCAAACAGCAGCGACCACCCGAATGGACGCACGCGGATTTGGCGCATTGACGCAATTGACGGGCCCGCCCCCTGTACGCGTTACAAAACCGCCGAACTTTTTACCGGCAATTTACGTTCATCGGCCTAGACTAAGGTGATGCGTCCCGGGCAAACCCTGTCCGGGTACTGGCCTTCCCCTGGAGGCGTCCATCATGAGACATCCCGCATTGCGGCGCTCTGCGCGTCATTCGAAGCGCGACCAGCGCCCAGCCGGCGGCTCGGGCAATCCACCCGTAGGACCGGACCCGGCGCAGCAGAATCGCCCGGCGCCCGGCGCACCGCCAGACGGGGATCACAACCAGGGCGGCACGCGTCAGGAAGGGCTGGAATACCAGCGCGACCTGGGCTCCGAGCAGGACGCCTGAAGTCACTTTTTCGGCTTGTTCCGGCCGGATCGTCGAGCGAAAAATCTGCTGCGCGCGTGCCCAGGCGCAGCTAGTTTTTGCTCGTCTGTCACATTTGCATACATTTTTATTCCGTCTTTTCGCGTATGGCGGCATAGGACTTGCATGCCGTAAATCGGAGTATCACCGCATGTACAGTCAACTGAATGAGGTGGAGCCGCAATGAGCAGATTGATCGTCGTTTCAAACCGCGTCGCGCCGACTCAGGAAGGACGCCCCGCAGCGGGCGGTCTCGCAATCGGAGTGCTGGACGCCCTGAAGGAAACGGGAGGAGTGTGGTTCGGCTGGAGCGGCGAGACCGTCGCCGAGTCGGCGCCGCCCGTCATCGAGAAACAGGGCAACGTGACCTACGCCACCGTGGGGCTGACCAAGCGCGACTACGACCAGTACTACCGCGGTTTCTCGAATTCGACGCTATGGCCGACCTTCCACTATCGCAATGATCTGTCGCGCTACGACCGCCAGGAATATGCCGGCTATCTGCGGGTGAACGTGACGCTCGCGAAGCAGTTGAAGGAATTGCTCAAGCCCGACGACATCATCTGGGTTCACGACTATCACCTGTTGCCGTTCGCGCGCTGCCTGCGCGATCTGGGCGTAAAGAATCCGATCGGCTTCTTCCTGCATATTCCGTTTCCCGTGCCGGAGGTGATGCGTACCGTGCCGCCGCACGAGGAACTCGTGAAGTGCATGTGCAGCTATGACGTGGTCGGTTTTCAGACGGACGCGGACCGGCAGTCGTTCGTCGATTACATCGAGCGCGGCCATCACGGCACGTCGAGCGACGAGAACATGATTCACGCATACGGCCGGTTCCTGAAGGTGGGCGCGTATCCGATCGGCATCTATCCCGATGCGATCGCCAAGGCCGCCGAGCAGTTCACCGACCGCAAGCCAGTGCGTAGCCTGCGCGACGGCATGCGCGGCCGCAAGCTGATCATGAGCGTGGACCGGCTCGATTATTCGAAAGGGCTGGTCGAGCGCTTCCAGGCATTCGAGCGTCTGTTGCAGAGCGCGCCCGGCTGGCATGGCCGCGTGTCGCTCGTGCAGATCGCACCGCCGACCCGCGCCGATGTGCAGACGTACCAGCGCATTCGGCAGACGCTGGAAGGCGAGGCGGGGCGCATCAACGGCCGCTTCGCGCAGCTGGACTGGACGCCTATCCAGTACCTGAACCGCAAGTACGAACGCAATCTGCTGATGGCGCTGTTCCGTCAGTCGCACGTCGGCTATGTGACGCCGCTGCGCGACGGGATGAACCTCGTTGCAAAGGAATACGTCGCGTCGCAGGACCCGGCCGATCCCGGCGTGCTGGTGCTCTCGCAATTCGCGGGCGCGGCCGAGCAGTTGCCCGGCGCGCTAGTCGTCAATCCGTTCGATCTGTCGCAGATGGCCGAGGCATTGGAGCGCGCGCTGTCGATGCCGCTCGCCGAGCGCCAGGCGCGTCACGCGGACATGATGGCGCCGCTGCGCGAGAACAATCTGTCGGTATGGCGCGATACGTTCCTTGCCGATTTGCGGAATGTCGCGACGGCGTCGTCGGTGACGGAGAAGGCCGTCAAGCGCGCGGACGTCACGGTCTGAAAGCGCGTGAGATGGGTGAGATTGCGCGGCCTCGCGGGACGCGCAGGTTCACGAACGGCAGCCCTTGCAGGCGGCCGTTTTCGTTTCCGGTCAAGCGTTTCCGAACCGTCGAGCCCGTCACTCCTGCTGCTGGTTCAGCTCGGTGAGCGGCACGGGCGTCTGACGCGGATCGAAATCCGCCCATTTGCCGCGTTGCCAGTGACCGGTCGCGCGCTCGATATCGGCGCCGCCCGCCTCGCGCAGGATGCGCGCCGCATTCATCTGATTTTCCGGGCTCACATGCACGGCGACGAGCACGCCCGAATTGCGCATCTCGTGATGCACGACGTCGTGATGTTCGTGCGGTCCACTGCGCGCCTGGATCATCTTGCCCACCACCAACCCGAGATACGCACCGACGCCCGCCGCGATCACGACGACGGGCATCGACGCCGAAAAGGCGGTGAACACCGCTACACCGATCACGGCGCCTGCGACGGCGCCGATCGTCACCGCGCGGTGATGGCGAGGGTGCGTCGGCGGCGGCGCGGAGGAGATCGTGGGTGGGGCGGCAGCGTGTTCGTCTAGCGGATGGCGCGCGTGCTGGCCGCGCGGATTGACGAAAAACAGCGTGACGTCTTCACCGGGAAAGCCGTTGTCGAAGAGCGTTTGTGCGGCGTCTTCGGCGGCGGGGAAAGTGGTGAAACGTCCAGCGACGATGAGTGAAATGGTGCCCCCTATCGTTCAAAGGCCGAGGTTCAAAGGCCAGAGCGAAACCCGCACCGGACGTCGTGACGGACGTCGGCGGTTGAAGGCTTCGTCTACAAGAATAGGCCGAAAGCGGGGCGTTGGAAGGTATGCGTTACGCGGCCGTTGGCGCGCTGTGCCGCACACGCATCGTGCTGACGAGCGCGCCCGCGCCCGCGAAGCACGCCGCCACGTAGAGCGTGAGCACGGGGCCGTGCTGCGGCGCGATGCCGAAGATCAGCGCGACGAGCGCCGAGCCGAGCGTTTGTCCCGTCAGGCGCGCGGTGCCGAGCATGCCGCTCGCCCCGCCGCTGCGGTGGCGCGGCGCCGCCGACAGCATCGTCCGGTTGTTGGGCGACTGGAAAATGCCGAAGCCCGCGCCGCACAGCGCCATGCGCCACACGATATCGAACGCTGTGGGGTGCGCGCCGAGCGTCGCGAGCAGCAACAGACCGAGGGCCAGCGTCGCGAGCCCTAGGCCGCCGAGCCAGCCCGCCGAGATCCGGTCCGACAGCACGCCCGACAGCGGCGCCGCGCCGACGATCACGAGCGGCCACGGCGTCATCAGCAGTCCTGTCTCGACCTGGGACAGGCCCAGATTGTTTTGCAGCAGGAACGGCAGCGACACGAACGCGAGCATTTGCGCGCAGAACGAGCACACCGACGTGCCCACCGATAACGCGAAGATGGGAATGCGCAACAGATCGACGGGCAACAGCGGCGCGGACTGCGTGAGCTGCCGCCGCACGAAGAAGTAGCCGATCACGATCGCACCGATCAATTCGGCGGCGACAAAGCCGTAGCGCTCGCCGTGACCGAAGCCATCGACGGCGAAGATCAGAAGCCCGAACACGAACGCGTTCATCACGGCGCTCGGATAGTCGTACGGCGACGGATGTCCTTCGTTGCGCGGCAGCGCGCGCCAGCCCACTGCGATGGCGGCAATGCCGATCGGCACGTTGATCGCGAAGAGCCACGGCCACGCCGCGACGGCGAGTACGGCGGATGCCACCGTCGGCCCGACGGCGGACGAGACGGCGACCACCATCGCGTTGATCGCGACGCCACGTCCGAGCTGCGCGGGCGGATAGATCATCCGCACGAGCGCAGTGTTGACGCTCATGATGCCTGCCGCGCCGAAGCCCTGGATCACGCGGGCGAGCGCGAGCGTCGGCAGCGACGTGGCGAGCGCGCAGCCGAGCGACGCGATCGTGAACAGCACCAGCCCGCCCATATAGACGCGCCGGTAGCCGATGCGATCGCCCAGCGACGACAGCGGCAGCAGCGAAATTGTCACCGACAGCTGATACGCGTTGACGACCCAGATCGAACTCGCGGCGCTCGCGCGCAGGTTTCGCGCGATGGTCGGCAGCGCGACGTTGGCGATTGCGCTGTCGAGTACGGCGAGCGTGATGCCCAGCGCGACGACGAGAATTGCCCAGTAGCGCTGCGGGATCGGCAGGCCCAGTTCGGGTTCCGGCGCGGCGGCGGGAGAAGGAGCAGCGGGGTTGGAAGCGCCCGATGGATGGCGGTTGTCGGTCGACGAAGAAGCTTGCATTGTGTTGTTGTGATGAGCGGCGAGGCGGTCGATGCCCGCCGGCAGTCGAGTCCAGGAGTGTGCTTCCTGTTGTCGCGACAGCGGTCGTGACAGCTGGCAACCGCTTCGGCCCGGCATGACACGCGTATCGCGTGGCGGCCATGCCGGGCCGCAGAGATCGGAGCGCCGCCGTTACTTCAGTTCGTACAGGCCCGTGTACGTGGCCGAATCGATTTCGTTCAGATGCGTCATGTAGCGCGCGACGGCGTTCGTCGTGTCGGCGGTGAGCGGCAGGCTCGCCACCTTCAGCGCATGAACGCGGAAGATGAAGCGATGCGGCTTGTCGCCGCGCGTCGGCGCCGCGCCGCCGAACCCGACCGAGCCGTAGTCGTTGCGAAACTGCAGCGCGCCCGCCGGCAACAGGCTGCCGTCGGCTTTGCCTGCGTTGCGCGGCAGCGAGCGTGCATCGGCGGGAATGTTGACGACGACCCAGTGCCAGAAACCGCTGCCCGTGGGCGCGTCGGGATCGTAGACGGTGAGCGCCAGGCTTTGCGTGTCGGCGGGCGGCGCGTCCCATTGCAGCGCGGGCGACACGTTCTCGCCATCGCCAGAGACGCCGAACGATTTGTCGTTCATCTCCTGCGCCTTCGGCATAAAGCCGTTCGCGGGGAAGTCGTCCGACCAGATTCGAAAATCAGCCATCATGCGCCTCCTTCAGTGGATGGTTCCAGGATAGGCGGGAGCCGTTGAAAGACCGCTCGGAAGATAGCCTGGAGACTCCCAGTTAGCTAATCGAGTGTAGCACCGGCATCTTGCAAAATTCGCCGCGTCGCTTGAAGACGCAACCTCATGCGCGTTCTTCATGCAGCGGCGCATCGCCGTGCAGCCAGTCGATCAGCCGCTGCAATACGCCGTCGATGTCCCGGTTCGCGCCGCGCAAGGCGCATTCCCACACCGTCGCGACGCGCCAGCCGGCTTCGAGCAGCGCGGCTTGCGCCTTCGCATCGTTGGCGCGATTGCGGCCGATCTTGTCGCGCCAGAACTCCGGGCGCGTCTGCGGCCATTTGAAGAGATGACAGTCGTGACCGTGCCAGAAGCAGCCGTGCACGAAGATCACTGCGTGATAGCGCGGCAACACGATGTCGGGGCGTCCGGGCAGATCGCGCGCGTCGAGCCGGAAGCGGAAGCCGCGCCGATGCAGCAGGCTGCGGATCAGGATTTCAGGTTTCGTGTTGCGGCCGCGAATGCCGGACATCATCCGGCTGCGCGTGGCCGCGTCGACGATATCGACCATCAGTGCGCGAGCTCCGCCGCGCTTTCCTCCTGCGCCGCGTGCGTGAGCGCGCGCACATGCGGCAGCATGATGCGCGCGACTTCGCGCATCACGGGCACCACGACGCTATTGCCGAACTGACGGTACGCCTGGGTATCGCTGACGGGGATGCGGTACGTGTCGGGAAAGCCCATCAGCCGCGCGCACTCGCGCGGCGTCAGACGGCGCGGGCGCTTTTTCTCGCCCTGATAGACGAGAATCTCCGAGCCATCCTTGTGATAGCGCGCCGACAGCGTGCGCGTCACGCTTTGCGGATACGCTATTCCAAAGCCGAAGCCATTGCCCGCCGCGCGATGCTTCTCCGCGTAGTTCTGCAGGTAGGTCCAGAGCTTGGGCGTCAGCGTGTATTTGGGCTGCACCTGACGCGCGGCGTGATCGAAGAAGCGGTCGCCGTCCCACGGCAGGACGGGCTCGCTACCATCCGTCCGATGCAGGATCGACGCGAGCCGCGGACCTTCTTCCGGCAGGCGCAGATCGTCCCAGGAGAACGATGTCTTGCCGCGAAAGCCGACGATGATGATCCGCTCGCGATGCTGCGGCGTGAAATGCGCGCCGTCGATCACACGGTAATGCACCTCGTAGCCGAGCTCGTCGCGCAGTGTCTGAAGGATCACGTCGAACGTGCGGCCCTTGTCGTGCGACAGCAGGTTCTTCACGTTCTCGAGCAGAAACGCGGTCGGGCGGCGCGTGGCGATAATGCGCGCGACATCGAAGAACAGCGTGCCCTGCGTCGCGCATTCGAAACCGTGCGGCCGGCCGAGCGCATTCTTCTTGCTGACGCCGGCGATCGAAAACGGCTGACACGGAAAGCCGCCTAGCAGAATGTCGTGCTCGGGGACGGCTTCGGCGGGAAACGTGACGATGTCGCCGATCAGCGCGTGCTGCGTGGCGCCGTCGCGGAAATTCTCCTGATACGTTTTCTGCGAGAAGTCGTTCCACTCGCTGGTGAACACGCATTGTCCGCCGTGCGCCTCGAAGCCCATGCGGATGCCGCCGATGCCGGCGAACAGATCGATGATGCGTGTGCTCGTTCCGTTGCCTGCATGCGCGCCGGCGTTGCGCGCGGTGGCGGGATACAGCATCGCGTGCAGTGCCGGTTCGAGCATCGCGGGGCAGGGCGTTTCGCCTTTTTCCCAGCGACGCACCGTCTTGATGTCCTTGCCGACATGCGCGGCGATTTCTTTTTGTGTGAAGCGGGTGCGCGCCTGCTTCAGCAGGTCAAGCGGTGAAGCCTGAGTCACAGGAATCCTTGCTGGGAATTTTTGCGGACATTATGACCTACGAATGTCCCTAATTCGCGATTGCCGCGTGTTCCGCAGACAAATTTTCCTGCGCCGGAGGGTGTGAGCGTGCAAAGGGAGAGGGAAGGCAGCCCCGGCGACGCGCCAGATCATCCTGTCGCTGTGTCGCCGGGTGTTCGCGCTGCTGGCTGCAGCATCGTAGAAGGACGCGCGGCGGGTCAATGAATGTTAAATGCGCGGCGCACCTCGACCCACGCGGCGCGGCGGCGCCGCAGCGGTTCCGCGCGTTCGCTCAGCGCTTGCGGCGTACGCGATGGCGGTTCGCATCGCGCGACGCTGCGGGCCGTGTGATCGTCACGGGCAGCGGCGTCAGATCCTTCGTGCACAGTTCGTCGAGCTGCAACAGCAGATCGTCGATCGAGCAGAGCTGCGAATTGGTCAGATGCTCGGCGTCGAGCAGTTCGAAGAGGCGTTTGCGCCAGTAGGTGGCGGGGAGGATGGCCCCACCCAGGTCGCCATGCATCGAAGGCCGCATGACGCGGGCAATGTGCGCGATGTCCTGATCGATCAGAGTCGATTTGAACGATCCCGCCGACGAAGTGAGGTAATGGTCCATGCCCGCACTACGGCAGGGGTTTGGAAAACTTTAGGGTCAGCTTGAAAATATTTGTGCCGCGACGGGCTTTATGCGGATCGGAATCGGGCGATGTCGACGCGGACAGCGGGCGAGTGGCCGGTGTTTTGCGGGCCGTGCGCGGGTCGGTTCATGTCAGCGCGAGCGCGAGGCTGCAGGTGAGCACGACGATCATCAGGCCAGCCGCGACTGCAAGGTTGTACGGGTAGGGCATCGGTCAACCCACTGACGTATCCGAGGAGTGACGAGATGATAAAAGGACGCCGCGAGTCCGTCCGCAGACAAATGGTGCGTTAGGTGGGAGAGCGCACACTGGCTTGCGGCGCTCGCGCGCAAGCCCCGCCGGGTGGGCTTCCGGCGCATGCCGGGGCGTTCGCGCGTGTGGCTTTTTTGCGTCGCGCGATGTACACGGCGCGACGCATGCTGCATCAGGCGGGCTGATCGGGGCTAGGGGCCGGGTTGGCCGCGCCTTCGAGAAAACGGCGCGTCGCTTCGAACGATTGCAGCATCTGGTCCGGCCACGGTGTTTGCAGCATGACGGCCTGGTGATTCTCGAATGCGGTGCTCAGCAGCTTCGACAGCTCCGGCGAGTTCAAATGACGCAGCAGCACGCTGACGGCGATCGCCGTCGCCTGGCTGGCGCCTGCCGTTTGCAGTTCGGAAGTGGTGAGAGCGGCGAGTTGCTTGTTGATATCCATGGGTTGTCCTTCGATTGTGCTGGCGTGTGTTGCGTGAAGTGCGTGATTTTGTCACGGTCGGGCGAGGTCGGTCGGACCCGGTCGGCTCGGGAAAAGGTCGTCCAGCCGCGCCACGCGGGCTCGTTCTCCATTCCCTTCCAAAAAAGGGAACTGTGTTTTGGCAATTCCGATAGTTTTCTTTGTTTAGCGCGGGCGTACACTCGTTTCGAACGTTTTCGCTCTGGAGTCGATCATGCTCGCTACCTTCTTTGTGCTCTGGCCGTTTGCCGCTGCGTCGCTGTTTGCGCTCGCCAAATTCTTCGATCAGCGCGACCAGCAACTGGCCAAGATTCAGGTGGTGGTGCGCCGGCATCGGTGAACGGCTGATCGCTGTGGCTGTTCGCCGCATTGCATAGCAATGGGGCTGTAGCAAACAAAAAAACCCGCAAAGCGCGAGCTGTTGCGGGTTTTTTTGTAGCGTCGTCCGTCGCCGATGTGGTCCCCCCGACAGGAATCGAACCTGTATCTAGCGCTTAGGAGGCACTTGTTCTATCCATTGAACTACGGGGAGGGGCCGCCGACGAGCGCAGAGTATAGCAAATCGCCCGTTTGCCAAAGCGGCTTTCGATGCGGGCAACCGCCTGCGCCGACGCGGTGGCGGCTCGCGCGCCGCACGGCTACCATCGGCCGATGACCGATGCTCAATACACCGATCCGCGTCTCGTCGCGCTCTACGACGCGCTCAACCCGTTCGCCGCCGATACGCGCTTCTATATCGACCTCGCCGCACGCACGGAAGCTTCGCGTATCGTCGATATCGGCTGCGGCACGGGGCTGCTCGCCTGTGAACTGGCGCGGCGCGGCCATACCGTGACAGGCGTCGATCCGTCGCCCGCGATGCTCGATATCGCCCGCCGACGGCCGGGCGGCGAACGGGTGGAATGGATCGAAGGCGACGCGGCGCAGCTGGGCGCAAAGTCCGCCGATCTCGCCGTGATGACAGGCCACGTCGCGCAGGTTTTTCTCGACGACGCGAGCTTCGACGCCACGCTAGCCGCTTTACGATCCACGTTGCGTCCCGGCGGCTGGCTCGCTTTCGAAAGCCGCAATCCATCCGTGTCTCCGTGGGCGGCGTGGACGCCGGAGCTGTCGCGCCGCGTGATCGACGACCCGCGCTACGGCGCCGTCGAAATCTGGCAGCAACTCATCGAAGCGAGGAATGACCGCGTCCGCTTCGACACTCACTATCGCTTCCTTCGAGACGGCGACACGATCGTCGCGCCCAGCCAGCTGCGCTTTCGCACGCAGGCCGCGCTGAGCAAAGCGCTTGTCAAAGCGGGTTTCAGCGACCTGGATTGGTTCGGCGACTGGTCCCGATCGCCCGTCGATCCCGCGAGCCGCGAACTGATCGTCGTCGCAAGGCGCGACTGACCGGAGCGGGCGGGCCGCCAAAAGCAAAGCGGTCCGCAGGCATCGAACCCGCGGACCGCTCTAAACGAACGACGTTTCTGTAACAGAACCGCCGATCAGAACTCGACTACAGCAAATTCAGCCTTGCCCACATCGCACAGCGGGCAGCGCCAGTCCACGGGGATATCGGCGAAACGCGTACCCGCTTCGATACCCTCCTCGGGCAAACCTTCCTCTTCGTTATAGATCCAGCCGCAAATCAGACAGACCCAGCTCTTATATTCGATCACTTCACTCACGACACACGCTCTTCATTGATTCAATGCAAAATCCGCCAATCTGCCCCTTTTTAGTGCATCCGGCGGCGACTCGCAATATTACCGGAATTCGCTGGAAGCCCCACGCTGCCCGCTCCGTTTACCGTTTCAGATCAACGCGAAGCGACGTGCATCCCGGCGATCCGATACCCGGCGGGCCCGGCGCCAACGTGTATTCTTTCAGTGCGATGCGGTCGTGCGCGAACGCCTACGCGCACCGTGTCCATCGAGCCGCTTTAGCCAAGGAGAAAAACGATGCTGAATAACAGATGGTTGGCCGGCGCAGCGTGCGCGGGCATGCTGGTCTTGTCGGGCGCGGCGCATGCCGCGGGCGTCTCGTTCGTCGAGCCGCAGGACGGCGCGACCGTGAGCAACCCCATTCACGTGAAGTTTGCTGTCGAAGGCATGAAGATCGTTCCTGCGGGCACGATGACGGAAGGCACGGGGCATCATCATCTGATCATCGACGGGCAGCCGCTGCCGAAGGGCGAAGTCATTCCCGCCAACGACAAGTCGCTGCATTTCGGCAAGGGCCAGACGGAAACGGAGATCACGCTGCCACCGGGCGATCACACGCTGACGCTCGATTTCGGCGACGGCGCGCACCGTTCGTATGGCCCGGAGATGAGCAAGACGATCACGATTCACGTGAAGTAAGCAAAGGCGCGCTTGCCGCGCCTTTTTTTCGCTCCCTTCAATTCACGGAACGGTTTGCCGCTGCGAACGCCGACACCGGGACGGGCGTTCGCATTCTCTTCCGTCCGTGCGCGTGCTGAGCGCCTGCTCATGCGCCGATCCGCCGGTTCGAGCACCGTGGGCATGCGCGGCATGCGTCATTCGTCCTATGCCATCCTGCCGGGCCGCATCCCGTCAGTATTCGGGCCGCCGACCGGTACAATGAGCGCTTCCGACTCATCGCTGGTTCCTCCTTTCCCATGTCGCTTTACACCATCACGGGCGCGCAACTGGCGTTCGGCCACGTCGCGCTGCTCGATCACGCGGATTTCTCTCTCGAAGCCGGCGAGCGCGTCGGGTTGATCGGCCGCAACGGCGCGGGCAAGTCGTCGCTGCTGAAGATCGTCGCCGAACTCGCCAGACCGGACGATGGCCTCGTTACGCGCCAGCAGGATCTCGTCACCGTGTACGTGCCGCAGGAGCCCGAATTCGACGCGGACGTGACGGTGTTCGACGCGGTTGCCGCGGGCCTCACGCATGCGAGCGCGCTGCTCGACGAATACAACACGGTCGCGCACGAGCTGGCGGAAACGCCGGAAGGCGCGCAGCACGACGCGTTGCTTGCGCGCATGAACGCGCTGCAATCGTCGCTCGATACCACCGATGCCTGGAACTGGCGCACGCGCGTCGCCACGACGCTCGCGCAGATCGGCCTCGATGGCGACGCGCGGGTCGGCTCGCTATCGGGCGGCATGCAAAAGCGCGTCGCGCTGGCGCGGGCGCTCGTCGTGCAGCCGGACGTGCTGCTGTTGGACGAGCCGACCAACCATCTGGACTTCGACGGCATTCGCTGGCTGGAAGAACTGCTGATCGCGCAGCGCGCCGGTTTGCTGTTCATCACCCACGATCGCGCATTTCTCGATCGCGTCGCCACGCGCATCGTCGAACTGGATCGCGGGCGGCTGTTGTCGTATCCGGGAAATTTCTCCGCGTATCAGACGCGCAAGGCGCAGCAACTGGAAGTGGAGCGGGTCGAAAACGAGAAGTTCGACAAGCTGCTCGCGCAGGAAGAAGTGTGGATTCGCAAGGGCGTCGAGGCGCGGCGCACGCGCAGCGTCGGGCGGATCGCGCGGCTCGTGCAGATGCGCAATGACCGCGCAGAACGCCGCAATGTGCAAGGCAACGTGAGGCTCGACGTCGGGCAGGGCGAAAAGTCCGGCAAGATCGTCGCCGAACTGACGGACGTGACGAAGCGGTATGGCGAGCGCACGGTGGTCGATCGTTTTTCGGCAACGGTGATGCGCGGCGACAAGATCGGCTTCATCGGTCCGAACGGCGCGGGCAAGACGACACTGCTCAAGCTGATTCTCGGCGAACTGCAGCCGGACGACGGCAAGGTGCGCATCGGCACCAACCTGCAAGTCGCTTACTTCGACCAGATGCGCGCACAGCTCGACCTGGACAAGAGCCTCGGCGATACGATCAGCCCCGGCAGCGACTGGGTCGAGATCAATGGCCAGAAAAAGCACGTGATGAGCTATCTGGGCGATTTTCTGTTTGCCCCGGAGCGCGCGCGCTCGCCTGTGAAGTCGCTGTCGGGCGGCGAGCGCAACCGTCTGCTGCTCGCGCGTCTCTTTGCGCGTCCGGCGAACGTGCTGGTGCTTGACGAGCCGACCAACGACCTCGACATCCCCACGCTCGAACTGCTCGAAGAACTGCTGACGGACTACGACGGCACGGTGCTGCTGGTGAGCCATGATCGCGCGTTTCTGGACAACGTGGTGACGTCGGTGATTGCGTCGGAGGGCGAGGGCAAGTGGCGCGAATATGTCGGCGGCTTTACCGACTGGCAGATCCAGCGCGAGCGTTCCGAGCAGATCGCGCAACAGGATGTGCCGAAAGAGGCGGCGAAGGAAACCGCGGCCAAGGACAGCGCGGCAGGCCGCAACGCGCAGCGCACGGTGAAGCTTTCATTCAAGGAACAGCGCGAGCTGGAGGCGCTGCCCGAGAAGATTGCCTCGCTCGAAGCGGAGCAGAAAGCGATCGGCGCGCAGATCGAGGACGGCTCGATTTTCGCGAAGGACGCGCAGGAAGGCGCGCGGCTGACCGAGCGCTACGCGGCCATCGATGAGGAACTGCTCGTGGCGATTGAACGGTGGGATGAGTTGGAGAGTAAGCGGAAGTAGACCACCCATCGGGGTGTAGGACGCTTTCCCGACCAACCGTCCTACACCCATCATCTAAATTGCCCCGCGCATCGAAATCAGTAAAATACCCGCGAACCTGCTTCCCACGGTCGTTCCAGCGTACCGCCCGAAACCGGGCTTGCGGGAAAACCGCGGAAAGCAGACAAGGCAAACCGATAACTGCTGCACGCAAGTCGCGCAGCGCACACACTCCGTTGTTTCGTTTCGCTTTTTTTGAAAACTCAACGCATTGTCCACGCACCTGTCCACAGGACATGTGGACAACGATGAACCGACGGACCCGAGCAAGCCATGTCAACGAAAAAGCCTAACGCCGCGTATAGCGAAGCATCGATCAAGGTGCTCAAGGGCCTGGAGCCGGTCAAGCAGCGGCCCGGCATGTACACGCGCACCGAAAATCCGCTGCACATCATCCAGGAAGTCATCGACAACGCATCCGACGAAGCGCTCGGCGGCTACGGCCGTCAGATCACCGTCACGTTGCATGCCGACCAATCCGTGTCCGTCGAAGACGATGGCCGCGGTATTCCATTCGGCATGCATCCGGAAGAAGGCGTGCCCGTCGTCGAAATCGTTTTCACGCGTCTGCACGCGGGCGGCAAGTTCGACAAGGCGGCAGGCGGTGCGTACACCTTCTCGGGCGGCCTGCATGGCGTCGGCGTATCGGTGACGAACGCGCTGTCCACGCGCCTCGACGTCACCGTGTGGCGCGACGGCAAGGTCGCCGAACTGAGCTTCTCGCATGGCGACGTCGTCAAACAGCTACAGGTGCGCGCCGCGGCGAAGGGCGAGAAGAAGTCCGGCACGCGCGTGACCGCGTGGGCCGATGCGAAATACTTCGACTCGCCGAACCTGCCGATCGGCGAGTTGCAGCGCCTGTTGCGCTCGAAGGCCGTGCTGCTGCCGGGCGTCGAAGTCGTCCTCGTCAATGAAAAGACGGGCGAGCGCCAAAGCTGGAAATACGAAGACGGCCTGCGCGGCTATCTGATGGAAGGCATGGCGGGCAGCGACCTGCTGATCCCCCTCTTCGAAGGCGAGCGCTACGCGGAAAGCTCGCGCTCCAACGAAGAGACGTTCGCCGAAGGCGAGGGCGCGGCGTGGGTCGTCGCGTGGAGCGAAGAAGGGTCGCTCACGCGCGAGTCCTACGTCAATCTGATTCCGACGCCCGCTGGCGGCACGCACGAATCGGGCTTGCGCGACGGTCTGTTCCAGGCCGTGAAGAGCTTCGTCGAACTGCATAACCTGCAGCCGAAGGGCGTGAAGCTGCTCGCGGAAGACGTGTTCGCCCGCGTGTCGTTCGTGCTGTCCGCGAAGGTGCTCGACCCCCAGTTCCAGGGGCAAATCAAGGAACGTCTGAATAGCCGCGACGCTGTGAAGCTGGTGTCGTCGTTCGCGCGTCCCGCGCTCGAACTGTGGCTCAACCAGCACGTCGAGCACGGCAAGAAGCTCGCCGATCTCGTCATCAAGCAGGCGCAGGCGCGTACGCGCGCCGGCCAGAAGGTCGAGAAGCGCAAGAGTTCGGGCGTCGCCGTGCTGCCGGGCAAGCTGACCGACTGCGAATCGACGGAAATCGGCCGTAATGAGCTGTTCCTCGTCGAGGGCGATTCTGCTGGCGGCTCCGCGAAGATGGGGCGCGACAAGGAGTATCAGGCTATCTTGCCGTTGCGCGGCAAGGTGCTGAACACTTGGGAAACCGAGCGCGATCGTCTGTTCGCCAACAATGAAGTGCACGACATTTCTGTGGCGATCGGCGTCGATCCGCACAGCCCGGACGACAACGTCGATCTGTCCAATTTGCGCTACGGCAAGATCTGTATCTTGTCCGATGCGGACGTCGACGGCTCGCACATCCAGGTGCTGCTGCTTACGTTGTTCTTCAAGCACTTCCCGCAACTGATCGAGCGCGGTCACGTGCATGTCGCGCGTCCGCCGCTGTTCCGCGTCGATGCGCCCGCGCGCGGCAAGAAGCCCGCGCAGAAACTGTACGCGCTGGATGAAGGCGAACTCGAAGCGATCCTCGACAAGCTGCGCAAGGACGGCGTGCGTGAATCGCAGTGGTCGATCAGCCGCTTCAAGGGCCTGGGTGAAATGAGCGCCGAGCAGCTGTGGGACACGACGATGAACCCGGACACGCGGCGCCTGTCGCCCGTCGCGCTCGGCCAGCTCGACTTCGACGCGACCGTCGCGCGAATGACGATGCTGATGGGCAAGGGCGAAGCGGCGTCGCGCCGCAGCTGGCTCGAGGACAAGGGCAACCAGGTCGAAGCGGATATCTGAGCGCCGCCGCGCTTCGTGCCAGCGAACCCATGCAACGCATGGCAAGCACGAAGCGCGCGCCGCCGAACAAGGACACGGAATCTAGATGGACGACAACACTCCCGATCTTTTTACCGAGCCGGCCGCGCCCGAAGGCGACGTGCTGACGCTTGGCGACTACGCTGAAAGCGCGTACCTCGAATACGCGGTGAGCGTGGTGAAGGGCCGCGCGCTGCCCGACGTTTGCGACGGCCAGAAGCCCGTGCAGCGCCGCATCCTGTATGCGATGAACGAGATGGGCCTCGCCGACAACGCGAAGCCCGTGAAGTCGGCGCGCGTGGTCGGCGACGTGCTGGGTAAATACCACCCGCACGGCGACCAGTCGGCGTACGACGCGCTCGTGCGTCTCGCGCAAGACTTCTCGATGCGCTATCCGCTGATCGACGGCCAGGGCAACTTCGGTTCGCGCGACGGCGACGGCGCAGCGGCGATGCGATACACGGAAGCGCGTCTCACGCCAATCGCGAAACTGCTGCTCGACGAAATCGATCAGGGCACCGTCGATTTCATGCCGAACTACGACGGCTCGTTCGAAGAGCCGAAGCTGCTGCCCGCGCGTCTGCCGTTCGTGTTGCTGAACGGCGCGTCGGGTATCGCAGTCGGCCTGGCGACGGAAATCCCGTCGCACAACCTGCGCGAAGTCGCGACGGCCGCCGTCGCGATGATCCGTCATCCGCACATCACGCACGCCGAGTTGATGCAGCATGTGCCCGGCCCGGATTTCCCGGGCGGCGGCCAGATCATTTCGAGCGACGCAGAAATCTCGCAGGCGTACGAAACGGGCCGTGGCAGTCTCAAGGTCCGCGCGCGCTGGAAGATCGAAGATCTCGCACGCGGGCAGTGGCAACTCGTCATTACCGAGTTGCCGCCGTATACATCCGGCCAGAAGGTGCTAGAAGAGATCGAGGAACAGACGAATCCGAAGATCAAACTTGGCAAGAAGTCACTGACGCCGGAACAGTTGCAGACGAAGCAGACGCTTCTCGGTCTTCTCGACGCCGTGCGCGACGAGTCGGGCAGGGATGCGCCCGTGCGTCTCGTATTCGAGCCGAAGTCGCGCACCATCGATCAAGCCGAGTTCGTCACCACGCTGCTCGCGCATACGAGCCTCGAATCGAACGCGACGCTGAATCTGGTGATGGTCGGCGCGGATGGCCGGCCGCGTCAGAAGGGGCTCGGCGAGATCCTGCGCGAATGGGTCGGCTTCCGTTTCACGACGGTCACGCGCCGCACGCAGCATCGTCTCGCCAAGGTCAACGACCGGATTCACATCCTCGAAGGCCGGATGATCGTCTTTTTGAATATCGACGAAGTCATCCGCATCATTCGCGAATCCGAAGAACCCAAGTCGGCGCTGATCGAAGCCTTCGGTTTGTCCGATCGTCAGGCAGAAGACATTCTTGAAATCCGGCTGCGTCAGTTGGCGCGCCTCGAGAAGATCAAGATCGAGAAGGAACTGTCCGAACTGCGCGACGAGAAGGCCAAGCTCGAAGAGCTGCTCGGCAGCGAATCGGCGATGAAGCGCCTGATCATCAAGGAAATCGAAGCAGACGCGAAGCAATATGGCGACGATCGCCGCACGCTGATCCAGCAGGAAAAGCGCGCAACGTTCGAAGTGCGCGTCGTCGACGAGCCGGTGACGGTGGTCGTGTCGCAGAAGGGTTGGGTGCGCGCGTTGAAGGGCCACGGGCTCGATCCCGCCGGCTTCACGTTCAAGGCGGGCGACGGTCTCTATGCCGCGTTCCAGTGCCGCACGCCCGACATGCTGATCGCGTGGGGCAGCAAGGGCCGCGTGTATTCCGTCGCGGTGTCGCAATTGCCGGGCGGCCGTGGCGACGGCGTTCCCGTCACGTCGCTGATCGAGCTCGAATCGGGCACGCATCTGATGCATTACTACGCGGCGACGGCGGAGCAGGCGCTGTTGCTGGCGTCGTCGAATGGCTTCGGCTTTATCGCGAAGGTCGGCGACATGGTGAGCCGCGTGAAGGCGGGCAAGGCGTTCATGACGATCGACGAGGGCGCGACGCCGCTCGCGCCGATGCCGATGCTGCCCGATGCGACGCAGGTGGCGTGTCTGTCGGGCGGCGGGCGTCTGCTGGTGTTCGGCCTCGACGAGATGAAGACGCTGTCGGGCGGCGGACGCGGCGTGATCCTGATGGCGCTCGATCCGAACGAATCGCTGACGCAGGCGCTCGCGATCACCAAGGCAGGCGTCGTGCTGGAAGGCATGTACCGCAACAAGCCAACCGACGAGCAGTTGTCGGGTGCCGCGCTTGCTCCGAATGTCGGCAAGCGTGCCCGCAAGGGCCGCGCGCCGGATACGAAGCTGAAAGAGGTGACGTCGCTGCGTCCGGTGTTGGGCGCGTAACGCAGGCAAACGCCGTGAGCGGGGTGTCTCACGGCGCAACACAAAAACAACGAAGAAAACAGCGCAGCGAATGAACTGCGCATAATGTCACGAGTCGAACGCGGTCATTGGCGCATGTCAGTGCCGCGTGTTTCGACAGGACACAACGGCAGCGCGCTACATCGGCAAAGGAAAACAACTATGAACAAGGCGATTGAAGTCGCGCTCTTTCTGCATCTGCTGGGTGTCGCCGTGTGGATCGGCGGCATGGTATTCGCGCATTTCTGCCTGCGTCCGGCACTCGAAGATCTCTCGCCGCAATTGCGTCTGCCGCTGTGGGAATCGGTATTTGGCCGGTTCTTCAACTGGGTCGGCGTGTCGGTGCTGGTCATTCTGCTGACGGGCGGCTTCCTGCTGATGCAGTTCGGCGGTGGCCACGCCACCTGGCAGCTTCACGCGATGGCCGGTATCGGCATCGTGATGATGCTGATTTTCGGGCATATCCGCTTCGCAGTCTTTCCGCGCATCCGTCGCGCGGTGCAGGCGCAGAAATGGCCCGATGGCGCGCGCGCCGTCGCGACCGTGCGGCGGCTCGTCGTCGTCAATCTGGTGCTGGGCGTCGTGACGATTGGTGTGGCAGCGTTGTCGCGCGGGTTCTGAGCGCGGCGACGCGTCAGCCGACCACGCATGAGCGCCGCTTCCGCGGCGCTTTTTGTTTGGCACCCGGCACGTACGCTCTGATTACCCGTGTTTCGATTCCCAAAACTGCTAATACAGTTTTCGAATACGTTAATACGTTATCCGAAATAACGTAACGTATAATTCTCACGACGATACGCGCCAATGTCGTGAGTAAAACGACATCGCCCCCCCTCCACGCATTCACGGCAAATCACGTTCGTCACTGCTCGCTGTGGATTCGCCGTGCCATATGCGCTATATGGCCGTGTGAACCGTCGCCTCGCTTCACCGGCTCGCGCGTTTCGCGACTCAACCTTTCCTCTCATTTCGCTGTATGAGCACGACTGCACCATGACATTGGACGACCTTCTCCAAAAGCTGGTCGAACCGCATGAAGACCCTATGCCTCTCCTGATCGGATTGGTCGAATGTCTTCGCCCACGCCGCCCCAACGATTTCAATGCGGCACGCCAGGCCATCCATGCGCTGTGTTTCCTGCTGAGCGAAAACGAGGCATACCGGGTTGGTCTGCGGCGGGCCGTCATGCATCTCGTCATGGGCCGCAAACAGGTCTCGCTTTATGCCGATACCGGGATTTTTCCCAACAACGGCTTCTTCACCGAAGTGAGCCACCGTTTTTTCCGGCACGCAATCCTTCCGGACATCGTCGATCTGAATTGTCTGCGTGACGCCGTTGCAACCGTGTTTCATCGTTCGTCCGATCACATCTGGGTGAAGGGCGTTGGCGTCGACGTGTGGGGCGAATTGCTGCATGCGATGCGCTTTGAAGCGCGTCCTGGGGCGTCAATCGAGAACGCAACGCTGCGCCAGATGAGCGAGGCATTGCGTGTGCTCTCCTATCGCGTCGCGGCGATCGGCCTGGATCCGGAGTTCCTGCGACTCGAACCTTCGCTTGAACAGCGTTCTTCTCCATTCATGGAGCAGAACGTGAGCATGCTGGCTTACCTCGAACAACTCGAAGCGCCATCGCATGCCGGCGGGAGATACGTGGCGGGTCACAAAGCGGAGGCCGTGCTCGAAGCATTCGACCAGTGCCGCGCGTACGGCGAGAGAATCCACGCGAGGGTCGCCCGCGAAGGCACGAGCCTGTCCCTGACGTTGCAATTGCGCAGACTCGAACAACACATTGCCCGCTCGCGCTGCCTGATACGCGTTCTATCCGACGCTGCGGCTTGCCGTAACGGCAGCAACGGCAGCGACGCCATTCCGGGCATCGCGCAACTCGCGTCGGAGTTGATCGAAGCCGTGTGCCGCAAGGACGATGTACGCGACTTCATACGCCAGAACGTCGAGATACTGGCCTTGCGGATCACCGAAAACTCGGGCCACAGCGGCGAACACTACATCACGGCTGGCCGCCTCGACTACCTTGCACTGCTCAAGTCCGCACTTGGCGCCGGCTTTATCGTCGCCTTCATGGCGGCCATCAAGATTCCGTTGAGCATGGCGCACTGGACGCCGCTCGACCAGGCCATCGGATTCGGCCTGAACTACGGGCTCGGCTTCATGCTGATCCATATTCTGCACGGGACCGTCGCCACCAAGCAGCCGGCCATGACGGCTCATGCGATCGCGGCCGTCATCGATGCGAGCAGCCGCACAGCGCACAATCTCGAAGCACTCACCACGCTGATAGCACGGACCATCCGCAGCCAGACAGCGGCCATCATCGGCAATATCATGCTTGCCGTTCCCGTTGCGATGCTGATCGCAATGGCGTACCGGGCGGCGACGGGACATCACTACATCGATCAGACGAAGGCGACGCACCTGCTGCACGATGCGAATCCCACCGCGCAAACGCTGTTCTACGCGGCGGCCGCGGGGATATGCCTGTTTCTCGCAGGGCAGATCGCCGGATATTTCGACAATGTGTGCGCGTATAACCGCATTCCCCAACGGGTGGCGGGGCTGAAGTGGGCTCAGCGCCTGCTCGGGAAAAGACGTTTGCAGCGCGTGGCTCGTTACGTGGAAGGCAACCTGGGCGCACTGGCGGGCAATCTGTTTTTTGGCTTCATGCTTGCGGGTGTCTGGGCCCTCGGCGCGCTCTTCGGTCTGCCAGTCGATATTCGCCATGTGACGTTCTCGTCCGCGTACATCGGCTTTGCGACCGCCGCGCAGGATTTTTCGGTGCCACCGGACGTGCTGTTACCGGCTGTGATCGGCACCGCGCTGATCGGACTCGTCAATCTGCTCGTCAGCTTCACGCTGGCGTTCGCCGTCGCGCTGAGATCCCGGCACATCACCTTCTCCCAGCGCACGCAACTTATGCGCTGCGTGCTGCGCCGGCTGATCAGGCACCCCGGCGAATTCCTGCTGCCGCCGATGGGCGCGGGCATGGGCAAGCGGAAGCGAGCCAGCAGGCGATCGACGCAACACCCCACGTTGACCGAGGACGCCTGAGACAATCGTTCCCGATGCTGCCCATTGCACCAGGAAGGCGGTGTTACGTCATGTGCCCGACGTACATCCACACGCCGCACACGATAGCAACCGTCCCATACACCGCATACACGGGCAGCTTCAGCTTTGCGAAGCACACGCCCGAGAACAGCGCCGTCACGAGATACGCTGGTTCGAACGGCACATTGCGCACGATACGCAGCACCGCCACGGCCAGAAACGCGGTCGTCACCGCGCGCAGCACGCGCATGCCGTGCTCGAAGCGCGGGTTCGTCTTCAATTGATGCAGGTGGCGCTGTGCGAGCACGACTAGGCAGCCCGACGGCACGAAGAGCGCAATCGTCGCGATCAACGCGCCGCGCCATCCTTCGACCAGATAGCCGAAGAACGGCACCACGTTCAAGAGCGGCCCCGGCGACAAGGGCGATAGCGAAAACGCCAGCGTGAAGTCGTTGTTGGTCACGCCGACCGCGGGCGTAACGAACAGCGTCTTCAACACGGGCAGCGCGGAGAAGCCACCGCCGAATAACGTCAGCCCCGCACCCGCGAGACGCGACCACAACAGCGCAAGCTCATAGCGATGCGGCAGCGGCACCGCGAAGATCAGCAGCAACACGCACAGGCCGATCAGCAGCCGCCAGTCGCCGGCACTGAGCGTCGTCGAGAGGCGTGCGCCGCGCGCGTCGCTGCGTACCCAACCCGACATGAACGCCGCACCGAGAATGCCGATATACGCGGCAGGCGTATGCGCGCCGACCAGCGCGATGCTGCCGAGCACGGCTGCCGTCCATTCGAGCCGCCCGCGCACGAGCGCGCGCGTCTGTTTGTACCAGGTGACGCCGATCAGCGTCGCGAGCACGACGCTGAAATGATTGAGCAGCGTCTGCGAGGCGACTTCGCGCACGATCGGCGTGCGATAGAAGATCGCGAACGCCGTCATCAGCATGAAGAAGGGCAGGACGCTGGCGATGCCCGCGACCCACGCGCCCGCGCGTCCGCGCAGCACATGGCCGAGCTGCACCGCGACGTTGCAGCCGACGGGACCCGGCACCATCCACGCCAGGGCGACGATGTCGGAGTACGCGAGACGCGTGAGGCGCTCCTCGCGCTCGACGTAGTGGTTCTCCAGTTGCGCCATCAGCGCGAGTCCGCCCCACGATAGCGCGGACAAACCGAACACGACGCGAAAGAGCGTCCAGAGCGGCTCGCGCTCGTGGCATCGCGTGGCTTCGTCTCCAGTCGGCGCATGGAGCGCCGTCATCTGCCGGGCTGGCTGCATGTGAACACCTGTTGGGCTGGTTTCTTATCCGGCGCGCACTGCCGATGGCCGCGACCGCGCGCGCTGAGGTCATGCGAGGTCGAGCGCGTTCGCCCGATGTGTGTCGATACCGCTTGTCGTTTGCCAGCGCAATGCCTGGCAGCAGCGGCGCCGCGCGGAAGCGCGCCGCTCCGCTCAGGCCGATTCGTTGCTCGTGCTGGTGCTCGCGGCGTCGCTGTTGTCAACGTCGCTCGCGTGCGCATGACGCGTGGTGCCGCATACGCCGAAGCGTTCGAGCAACGCCGGAATGGCGTCAGCGGGCACGGGACGCGAGAACAGAAAACCCTGCGCCTCGATGTGCCCCAACGCCGCGAGCCACGCAATCTGTTCTTCCGTCTCCGTGCCTTCGACCACCACCGTCAGCCCCAGCGAGCGCGCCAGATTGACGATGGCCGTCACCATCACGCACACGCTGCGGTCGCCGGGAATGGCCTGCACGAACGAGCGGTCGACCTTCAGCGTATCGACCGAAAAGCGATTCAGATACGACAGCGACGAATAGCCGGTGCCGAAGTCGTCGAGCGCGATGCGCACGCCGAGCCGCTTCAATGCGAAGATCTTTTCGGAGACGAGATCGGGATACTCCATCATCGCCGTCTCGGTGATTTCGAGTTCGAGGCGGCGCGCGGAGATACCCGTTTCCTCGATCGCTTGCGAGATCGTCTCGAACAGATCGCCGCGCCAGAACTGTACGGCCGAAATGTTCACGGCGAGTGACAGCGTGTCGTAACCCTGTTGCTGCCATTGCGCGAGCTGCCGGCACGCAGTGCGGATCACGAAGTCGCCGATGGGCACAATCAGGCCCGTCGATTCGGCAACCGGAATGAATTCGTTTGCGGGAATCAGGCCGTGCTGCGGATGATTCCAGCGCACAAGCGCTTCGAAGCCCGTGATGCAGCGGCGCGCGAGATCGATCTTCGGCTGATAGGCAAGGAACAGTTGCTGGTCGGCGAGCGCGACGCGTAGCTGCTGTTCCCACTTCATCAGATGGTCCGCGCGATGCGACAGATGCGGCGAGTAGAACTGATAGCAGTTCTTGCCCGCGTCCTTCGCGCTGTACATCGCGAGGTCGGCTTTTTTCAGCAGGTCGATTTCGCTTTCGTTCGTAACCGAGTAGAGCGCGATGCCGATGCTCGCATGCAGTACGAACGAACTGCCGCGCACTTCGAACGGTTTCGCGAACACGTCAGCGATCGCTTCCGCGAGCGTCACCGAGCGTTTCTCGACATCTTCGCCTTTGATCACGACGACGAACTCGTCGCCGCCGATGCGCGACAACGCGCCCGCGTCGGCGACGGCATCCGCGAGACGCGCGGCTGTCATCTGCAGCACGATGTCGCCGGCGTTGTGGCCGAGCGTGTCGTTGACGGTCTTGAAGTTGTCGAGGTCGATGAAGAGAATCGCAAGATGCCCGAGGTTGGCCGGCTGCGCCACGTCGTGACGCAGGCTCTGCAACGTCGAATAGCGGTTGCGCAGGCCCGTGAGCAGATCGAACTCGACGAGATGCGTCATCTCGCGCTCGCGTCCCAGCAGCTTGCCGATCAGACCCGTGGCGACGGCGAAGAAGCCGAGCATCGCGAGCGAGATAAAGCTCGCCATCAGCAGATAGACGTTGCGCGTGTGGTTGTAGTCGGCGAATTCTTCGGCCTGCGACAGACCGACCAGCACGCCGAGCGGATAGCCGTCGATATGCCGGTACGACACGATGCGCGTGACGTTGTCGATCGAATCGATGTAGGTGCCCGACACATGCTCCGAAGTCGGATAGACGCCCGTCGCCGTGAACACGCCTTGCGTATGGTCGGCGTTGCCCGTGCGCCGTGCGAGCACCGCGCCGCTGTCGGAGATCACCGCGATTACGCCTTCACGTCCGATAGCCGCGTTGTTGTAGAAGTCGCTCGTGAAATAGCTCGGGTCTTCCGATACCACCACGACACCCGCGAACGAACCATCGGGGTGATTCAAACGGCGCGTCATCTGCAAGGTCCAATGGCCCGAGACGCGGCCGAGCACCGGCTTGCTGATGAACAGCTGGTCGTCGTTCTCGTGCTCGTGCACCTTGAAGTGCTCGCGGTCCGACAGGTCGATCGGTTTCGGATTGGGATCTGCCGTGTTCGCGATGAGCTTGCCGTGCTCATCGATCAGCGAAACCTGCACGAGTGTTTCGCTTTGCACGACGCCTTTTTCAACCGTACTGCCTAGATCGAAATGTCCCGGCGTTTTTTCGAATTCGAATTTGACAAAGCGCGTGATCTGATCGACCTGGTGAATCGCCTTCACCGTGTGCTGTTCGAGTGCCGCCGACAAGATCGCCGCCGAGGCCATCGCTTCGCGGTACGTCGTTTCCTTCTCAACCGACAGCCGCGCGAAGATAACGGTCCACAGCAGCACGAGCACCAGCACGCCGAGCGCGGGAATCGCGAGCAGCGCGCGTCGGCGGGTTCCCGCCGGATCGAGGCGATGCCTGACGTCGCGGGCGGAAGCGTGGCGGAACTGATTCATCGGCTGGACCGTGACCCTGTGCCTTGCGGCTGTGCTTGTGTTGCGGTGTTTGCGTTTCGGTTGACTGCGCGAATGGTAAAGCAACCGGCTGCTTTGACGATTGACACGCCGCATTCGCGACGTGGGAGCAGGGGCGTGGTGGCGAGCCAGACCACCCATTGGTCATCAGTTACGATTTGATATTACTGAATGGGCAATAATTAAGGAAGGGCTGGCGCATCGGGTATACGCTGTCCCTGGCGGGCATACGGGGCAACGTTTGCGCCAATCGCGTGCATTGCCCGAACAGGCGCATCAGGCGGGCGTTTGAAAGATTTTGTCGAAACCGCGGCAAGCATGATCGATTGCCGCAATGGTAGTTCGACAGCCATCATGGCAATGCGGCCATTCATGCAGTGTGCATGAATGGCCGCATTAGCGTTGGATTGGGGCATTTTATCTGTGCGCATCGAGTGGATTTTTAGAACATCCAGGTGACGCGCAAATGTCAATTCAGTCGCCGCTCATTCCCATTAATTACGCCTGCAGTTTCACGGCAGACGAAATGTGCCGTCGACAATCGTCACCGACGCGCCGCCTATCCAAATCTTGCCTGCTGCATCGTCGTAGCGGACATGGACGTCGCCGGCGCGGCCGAGCGCGGTGCCCTGGCGCACGGTGTACTGATTGCCGGGCCGCATGCTCTGCGTGGTCAGCAGCCCCGCGACCGCGGCGTTCGCGCTGCCCGTGACAGGGTCTTCCCCTACACCGAGGTTGCCGCCCAATAGCAGGCAGCGCAACTCGAAAGTTGCCGGGCCATTTGCATCATGGGGGCCGTAAGCCGCAAGGCCTAGCGCGCCTGCCGTTTGCGCGACACGCCGCAGCGCTGCTGCATCGGGATCGAGCGCAAGGCATGCGTCCGCCGATTTCATACGGACGATGAGCCATTTCGGACCATTGTCGACACCGCACGGCTGCGCCGTGTAATCGATTGCATCGCTGCGCAACGCGTCGGCGAGCGCCGCGTATTCGCTCTGCGCGAGCGGCGTCACGCGTGCGGGAGGTGCAGCGAATGCCCACACGTTGCGCGCGCTATCGTCTTCCGTCAGTTCGATCAGGCCCGCCGCGCATTGCTGGACGAGGCGGCCCGGCTGCTTCGGCTGATTGCCCGCTTCGCGCCAGGCGTGCGCGCTGCCGAGCGTCGGATGGCCGGCAAACGGCAACTCGCCTCCCGTCGTGAAGATGCGCACCCGGTAATCGGCCGACGGGTCGGTCGGCTTTAGCAGGAACGTCGTCTCCGACAGATTCGTCCAGCGCGCAATGGCCTGCATCTGTTCGGTGTCGAGCGTGTCCGCATCGAAAACCACCGCGAGCGGATTGCCTTTGAACGGCACCGACGTGAATACATCGACCTGTTTGAAACGGACGGTTTGCTCTTGCATCGTGTGTCCCTTTTCGGTGTTTGACCTGGGGTTTGTGCGCAGTGCGATGTTCGCGTGCCGTGTTGTGACGGCACAACGTCGACGCGCATGCGAGGTCGAACGTAGATAAAAAGCGCAGATAAGAAAACGCCGTCGATGACGCTTTCACATCATCGACGGCGCGTTAGCGTCGGAACGGATTCGTGACGAAAGCGCTCGCAACAACGAACGCCTCACGTGTGGTTCCGCGCCGCTTATTGCACCTCGGCAATCAGTTCGATCTCGACGCATGCGCCTAGCGGAATCTGCGCGACGCCGAATGCCGAACGCGCGTGCTTGCCGCGCTCGCCGAACACGTCGGCGATGAGTTCCGATGCGCCGTTCGTGACGATGTGCTGCTCGGTGAAATCGAGCGTCGAGTTCACGAGGCTCATCACCTTGACGATGCGCGTCACGCGGTTCAGGTCGCCGACATGCGTGTGCAATGTCGCGAGCAGATCGATCGCGACCGAACGTGCGGCCGTCTTGCCTTCTTCCGTGCTGACGTTGTCGCCGAGCTTGCCGGCCCACACCTTGCCGTCCTTCTTCGCGATGTGACCCGACAGGTACACCGTGTTGCCGCTTTGCGCGCTCATCACATACGCGGCAGCGGGCGCGCCCGCGACGGGCAACTCGATGCCCAGTTCCTTCAGCTTGTCATACACATTCGATTGAGCCATGACGTGTCCTCGTCGATGAATGGAAAGAATCGTGAAGCGTGCGCGCGACCAATGGCAATTCGATATTGGCCGCGCGCTCGCGCCGTGAGAGGCGCGCGATGGCGCATCTTACAGCGGGTGTTCAGACGCGCGCCCGGATGAGTTCCGCGAGACGCGCAACGCCTTCGTCGATTTTCGCGGGCGGCACGGTCACGAACGACAGGCGCAGCGTGTTGTGCTGTGGTTCGTTCGCGAAGAACGGACCGCCCGGCACGAACGCGACGTTTTGCGCGACGGCTTCTTCGAGCAGCTTCATCGAATTGATGTGCTTGGGCAGCGTCACCCAGATGAACATGCCGCCTTCCGGCCGGTTCCACGTCACGCCTTCGGGCATGTAGCGCTCGAGCGAGCCGAGCATCGCTTCGCACTGGTCGCGATACAGCGCGCGGATTTTCGGCACGTGCGTATCGAGGAAGCCGTCTTTCACGACTTCATGCACGATGCGCTGCGTGAAGCTCGGCGTGTGGAGATCCGTCGCCTGCTTGGCCTGCACGAGCTTGAAGTGCAGTTCCTCGGGCGCAATGATGTAGCCGATGCGCAGGCCCGGCGCCAGCACCTTCGAGAACGAGCCGAGATGCACGATGTGATCGGGCGACATCGACAGCATGGTCGGCAGCGGCTCGCCGCGATAGTCGAGCGCGCCGTACGGATCGTCTTCGATGACGGGGAAGGGCGCAGTTTTTGCAAACTCGGCGAGCGCGCGGCGGCGCTCGATGGGCAGGCGGCGCCCCGTCGGATTCTGGAAGTTCGGTTGCGCGTACAGCAGGCGCGCGCCCTTGGTCAGCTCGGGCGTGAGGCTTTCGGGGATCAGGCCGTTATCGTCCGTCGGCACCTGCACGTAGTGCGGCTCGTACATCGAGAACGATTGCAGTGCGCCGAGATAGGTCGGCGTTTCGACGAGCACCGGGCTTTCCGGGCAGACCAGCACCTTGCCGAGCAGATCGAGCGCCTGTTGCGAGCCCGTCGTGATCAGCACCTGCGAAGGACGGATCTGCGCGCCGTTCACCGAATAGCGTTGCGCAACCCATTCGCGCAGCGGCAGATAGCCTTCCGTCGCGCTGTACTGGAGCGCAGCGGCGGGCGAATCGCGCAGGATGCGGTCGGAGGCCACGCGCATTTCTTCCGCGGGGAAGGTGGCCGGCGACGGCAGACCGCCCGCGAACGAAATGACCTCGGGCCGCTCGGTGACCTTCAGGATTTCGCGAATCGCCGAGCTGGTCAGCTTGCGAGCGCGTTCGGACAATTGCCAGGTCGGGGCATTGAGGTCGCTTTGATTCATGGTCTCCTCGTCGTTGTAGCAGGAACAGGTGGTCGGTCAAAAGAAGGATTATCGCGCGAACTCGTCAGGCGGCGCGAACCGGCCGCACAGCCGTATGCACGGCGGCCTTGCGGCCCAGCATCACGGTGGCGATCACGGCTGCCGCGAAAATCCACGTGATGGGCGCGACGTTCTCGCCGAAAAAGAGCGCGGAGAACGCCATCGTGAAGAAGATCTGCAGCAGTTGCACCTGGCCGACGCGCGCCGTCCCGCCCATGGCGAGCCCCGCGTACCACGCGAAAAAGCCGATGAACTGCGAGAACACCGTGACATAGCCGAACGCGAGCCACGTTTTCAGCGCGACGGGGCCGGGATGCGTGACGTGCTGTTCCCAGCCGAGCCACGCGACGGGAACGAGCAGGAACGGCGCGGACACGACGAGCGCCCAGCAGATCACCTGCCAGCCGCCGATCTGCCGCGCGAGCCGTGCGCCTTCCGCATAGCCGAGCGCGCCGATGCCGACGGCGACCAGCATCAGCAGGTCACCCGACTGAAGTGCGCCGCCGCCCGCCTGCAAGGCAAACGCGATGACGATCGCGCTGCCCACGATGGCGCTCGTCCAGAACGCCTTCGACGGACGCTCATGTGACAGCCAGGCCGCATAAATGGCGACGCACAGCGGCTGCAAGCCATTGACAACCGCGCCGTGCGAAGCCGGTACGGTCTTCATCGCCCACGCGGAAAACACCGGAAACGCGACGATCACGCCCAGCGACACGACGGCAAGGTTTTTCAGTTGCGGCCACGTCGGCAGCTTTTCGCGGCGGACTGCGAGCAGCACGGCGGCGGGAACGGCAGCGGCGAGCGCGCGGCCCAGGCCGTTCAGCAGCGGGCTGAATTCGGCGACGACGATGCGGGTCATCGGCAGCGTAAGACTGAAAATCACCACGCCAATCAGGCCGAGCAGCATGCCCTGGGTTTCACGCTTCATTGCTTCTGTCTCTCTATGTTTGGGGTTATTTGAGCGTACGCAGTCCGCCCGGGGTTTCGATTTCAGCTGCCAACGTGGGCGCACCGTCCGTGCTTTCCAGCGCGATCAGATGAGCCGCGCCGAGCCATTGCAACTGCTGCGCGACGACATCGGCCTGCGGATGCCAGCCCTTCAGCGCCTTCAACGCAAGACCGGTTTCCGGCAGCAAGTCCGACGGATGGCGCGGTGTGTCCCACTGGATCAGCGACGGCACGACACCGTCGCCCACGCCTTGCCATGACGGGAATGCGCCGTCGTCGGCGACCGTCAGGCTCCACGTGAAATCGCCACGCGTCATCGGCACGACGGTCGAAATGCGCTCGGGATACTGCTGTTGCCACAGGGCCAGATTCTTCGGCCGCTCGACGCGCGCAACCCAGTGCGACAGATACGGACCTTTCGCGAGGCGCGCGTGCACGGCGGGATCGTCGAGCGCGAAGAGTCGCGCACGGGCGTCCGCGGATTGCGCCGCGTCGGGATCGATTGCGATCACTTCCAGATACGCGCCGCCCCACAGGTTGAGCAGCCGGTTGTGCGTGCGCATCGACGGATGCGCGCCGCCGCCCGACGGCGCGATGCCGAGCGTGTCGGCGACGTATTGCGTGCCTTCGTCGAGGGTGCGGGCGGAAACCACGAGGTGATCGATGCGTAGCGTTTGTGCGGTCATGGCTGCAAGTGGACGGTCGTTCTGCTGAAGGCCGCTGCGGCAGGCAACTGTCTGTTCGCGTGCCGGCGACCAGGCTAATCCGTAAGAATACCGTTCGGCTTGCAGCCGGACCATGCGCAGTGCGGCACGGCCGGTATCAGCGGGCTTTGCGCCGCGTCGGATGGAGCGCGCAAATGGGGCTGAAACGGGTAAAACCGGGTAAAAAACGGGTCGGAAATCAGTCGCAAGAGGCTGAGCGTCGATTCAAATGTACCGACAGTGACCGGCACAGTAACGGTACAATCGCCTCGATACTATTCGGTACAGTTGTCCGCGCGTCTGATGGACTTCTGTCCTCGCAACGGGTAGGGCCCGCTGCGCGCCGTTCCCGACGTTGCCCTTGCAGCACCCAGCTGGAGTTCGCCATGTCCGTCCCGCTCGACCTGATTCCCGCTCCTCACGACGCTTCGGCGCTGACGCTCGTCGATCAGCTCGTCCAGTGGGCGCGCCGTCGCATCGAGGAGCGCGTGTTCCGTCCCGGCATGCGCATGCCGTCGATCCGCAAGCTCGCGCTCGATAAAGGCGTGTCGCGTTTCACGGTCGTCGAGGCGTACGAGCGGCTAGTCGCGCAGGGCTATCTGGATTCGCGGCGCGGGTCGGGCTTTTATGTGCGCGAGCGGCTGGCGTCCGGCCCGCTGCCCGTCGAGCGCCGCGCCGCCGCGCCCGACGCGGCGCCCGCGCCGAGCACGATCGACGTCGTCTGGCTGTTGCGCAACATGCTGCACACGTCGACGCGTCCCGAGCGCGGCCCCGGCCTCGGTTATCTGCCAGCGCGCTGGCTCGACGGCGAGCTGATCACGGGCGCGCTGCGCACGCTCGGCCGGCAGAGCGGCGCGCAGATGCTCGGCTTCGGCACGCCGCAAGGCTTCCTGCCGCTGCGCCAGCAGTTGCAGACGCGGCTCGAGGAGCTGGAGATCGGCGCGTCGCCGGAGCAGATCGTGCTCGTGTCGGGTATCACGCAGGCCATAGACCTGATCGCGCGGCTCTACGTGCAGCCGGGCGACTCCGTGATCGTCGGCGATCCGGCGTGGTTCCAGATGTTCGGGCGCTTTGCGTCGCAGGGCGCGCGCCTGGTCGGCATGCCATACACGCCGGACGGCCCCGATCTCGACGCGCTAGAGACGCTCGTGCAGACCTGGCGGCCGAAAATGCTCGTCCTCAACTCCGTGCTGCAAAACCCGACGGGCACGTCGCTGACGGCGGCGCAGGCGTTTCGCATCCTGCGGCTCGCGGAGGAGTACGACTTCATCGTCGTCGAAGACGATATCTACGGCGATCTGTGTCCACCGGGCTTTCCCGCGACGCGGCTCGCGAGCCTCGACCAGTTGAAGCGGGTGATCTATCTCGGCAGCTTCTCGAAGACGCTGGCGGCGAATCTGCGGGTCGGTTTCATCGCTTCGTCGCTGGACGTCGCGAAGGCCGTCACCGACCAGAAGATGCTGGTCGGCATGACGACACCCGAACTGAACGAGCGCGTGCTCTACAGGATTCTGACGGAAGGGCACTACCGGCGGCACGTCGAGCGGCTGCGCGCGCGGCTCGACAGCGTGCGCGACAAATCCGTGCGGATGCTCGAAAAGACGGGCTTGCGCATGTTCCAGACGCCCGCGGCGGGCATGTTCGTGTGGGCCGATACGGGCGTCGACGCCGACGCGCTGGCGGCCGCCGGCCACGAGGAAGGCTTTTTGCTGACACCGGGAAGCCTGTTCTCGCCGCACCAGTCGCCGACTACCTGGATGCGCTTCAACGTCGCGAACTGTGGCGACCCGGCGCTGCCCGCGTTCCTGTGCCGTTATCTGGACGGCGTCGCGCGGCGGGCTTCTTGAGGGCCACATGAGGGCGCACGAAGCCTCTTGAATTGGCGGCGCACGCCCCCATCTGACCCGGCAACGTCTGAAAGCGCGCTGCGCTTCCAGACATATTCAGCTCCGAATCCACGAATCAACCTGCAATAGAAGAGGAAAACTGACCATGGCACAAGAAACCATGAGCTTTCAGGCAGAAGTGAAACAGCTTCTGCACCTGATGATCCATTCGCTGTACAGCAACAAGGAAATCTTCCTGCGCGAACTGATCTCGAACGCGTCGGACGCGGCGGACAAGCTGCGTTTCGAAGCGATCGAAAACAACGCGCTGTATGAGAACGATCCGAACCTGCGCATCCGCGTGTCGGTCGACAAGGCCGCGCGCACTATCAGCATCGACGACAACGGCATCGGCATGAGCCGCGACGAAGCGGTCGCGAACCTCGGCACGATCGCGCGCTCGGGCACCAAGGAATTCTTCGGCAAGCTGTCGGGCGACCAGCAGAAAGACGCGGCGCTGATCGGCCAGTTCGGTGTCGGGTTCTATTCGGGCTTCATTGTCGCGGACAAGATCACGGTGGAAACGCGCCGCGCCGGTCTGCCGGCGTCGGAAGGTGTGCGCTGGACGAGCGCGGGCGAGGGCGATTTCTCGGTCGACACGATCGAGCGCGCGCCACGCGGCACGACGATCACGCTGCATCTGCGCGCCGACGAAGACGAGCTGCTGTCTTCGCACAAGCTCAAGTCGATCATCCAGAAGTACTCGGATCACGTCGCGCTGCCTATCCTGATGCAGAAGGAAGAGTGGGACGCCGAGAAGGGCGAGATGGTCACGAAGGACGAAGACGAGACCGTCAACCAGGCGAGCGCGCTGTGGACGCGCGCGAAGAGCGACATCACCGAAGAGCAGTACAAGCAGTTCTACCAGCACCTGTCGCACGATCATCAAGACCCGCTGACGTGGACGCATAACCGCGTCGAAGGTCGCAGCGAGTACACGCAGCTGCTGTATGTGCCGGCACACGCGCCGTTCGACATGTGGAATCGCGATCATCGCGGCGGCCTGAAGCTGTACGTGAAGCGCGTGTTCATCATGGACGACGCCGAGCAATTGCTGCCCGCGTATCTGCGTTTCGTGAAGGGCGTGGTCGATTCGGCCGATCTGCCGCTGAATGTGTCGCGCGAACTGCTGCAGGAAAGCCGCGACGTGAAGGCGATCCGCGAAGGCGTGACCAAGCGCGCGCTGTCGATGCTCGAAGAACTGGCGAACTCGGAAGAAGCCGCCGAAAAGGACAAGTACGCGACGTTCTGGAAGGAGTTTGGCCAGGTGCTGAAGGAAGGCATCGGCGAGGACTTCTCGAACAAGGAGCGTGTTGCGAAGCTCGCACGTTTCGCGTCGACGCATAACGACTCGTCCGAGCAGACGGTGCCGCTGGCGGATTACGTCGCGCGCATGAAGCCCGAGCAGTCGAAGATCTACTACGTGACGGCTGATACGTATCAGGCCGCGAAGAACAGCCCGCACCTCGAAGTGTTCCGCAAGAAGGGCGTCGAAGTGCTGCTGCTGACGGATCGCGTCGACGAATGGATGCTGTCGTTCCTCAACGAGTTCGACGGCAAGCCGCTGCAAAGCGTCGCGCGTGGCGACCTCGATCTGGGCCATCTGAACGACGAAGAAAAGCAGGCGCAGGAAAAGGTCGGCGAAGAACTGAAGCCGCTCGTCGAGCGCATGAAGGAAGCGCTCAAGGACAAGGCGAAGGACGTGCGTCTGACGTTCCGCCTGACGGATTCGCCGTCTTGCCTCGTGGCTGATGAGGGCGATATGAGCGGCTATCTGCAGCGCATGCTGAAGGCGGCTGGGCAGAATGCGCCGGCGTTTCATCCGATTCTCGAGGTGAATCCGGAGCACGCCCTGGTCAAGAATCTGAGCACCGATAACGCGAATTTCGATGACTGGTGTCATCTGTTGTTCGATCAGGCGCTGCTGGCGGAAGGCGGTTCGCTCGAAGATCCGGCGAGTTTTGTGAAGCGGACGAATGCGTTGTTGTTGGCGCGCTAATAGACGTGGCCGGCTGACCGGCTTTCGACGATAAAAATGCGCTGCTTCGGCAGCGCATTTTTTTGCCTGCGGTTTCTCGCCCGACGAGGTCAGCGCTCCATCGAAGCGCGCTCATGCTGACGCACCTGAGCGAGCACCGAGCCCGCCAGTTCCTTTGCTTCGGCGGATGCATGCCGATCGGCGAGCACTTGCGCGGCAACCTTGCCGATCCGGGCGCTCGTATGTTTGCTCGTGTGATGTTGTGCGAGCGCGGAACCCGCGAGTTCCTTTTCTATCTCCGATACGCGCTCTCGTTTCAACACGAGAGCGGCGAGATGGGCAATGCGATCCGATGTGGCTTTGTCGTGAGCGGTCATACGAACCTCCGTGGTGAAAGTGGGTTGACTGAGCGATTGCCATCGACGGGATGGATCGACTCGCCCTTATCTTCAACGGCGGCTTTTCGCATTGGTAGCAGACCGTTCTGAACTGCATACCGGATTAGTCTGCGCGTGAGTAGGGAGATTTCTAGCTGAAAGGAGCGGATGCGCCGCGCATCCTATAATGCGGCCCATGCCTATCCGCTTCGATGCTGCCGACGCGCATTGGCGCGTCGCGTCCCTTCCAGTTTTCTCGCCTGATCAAAAAGACTGGCTCACACGCGGCGGTTCGCTGACGGCGCACTTGCGCACGCTCGGCGCCGTCACGGTGCGCGTGACGCGCGAGGCCGTCGATTTACCCTTCGACGACGAATACACCGCGCTCGCCATCGCGCCGCGCACACCCGTGTGGGTGCGTGAGGTGGTGCTATCGGTCGATGGAAAGCCGTTCGTCGCCGCGCACAGCATCGTGCCGCTCGCGGCGAGCACGGGCGTGTGGCAGGCGATGCGCCGTTTGCGCACGCGGCCGCTTGCGGAGCTGTTGTATAGCGATAGCAGTGTGTCGCGTTCGTCGCTGGTCAGCCGACGCTTGACGGCGCGGCATCCGCTGCATCGTCTTGCTTTGCGGGAAATGGGTGACGCACGTATCCATGCGTTGCTCGCGCGACGTTCCGTATTCGAGCGTTACGGCGAGCCGTTGATGGTCACGGAAGTCATGCTGCCCGCGCTGTGGACGCGTCTCGCGATGCGCGATCACAAGCACGCGGCGGCGCAGCCGGTGCCGCGCGATCATGGGCAGGCGCTCGACCACACGGCATCGCGTGCTGATGTCAACGCAAAGCGCGCCGGCAAACAGGGCGAGGTGCGCTGATGCTGCGCGGCTTTCCACCCGTCGTCGCCGAGAGCACGCACACGCTGATACTCGGGAGCTTTCCCGGCGAGGCGTCGCTCGCGGTGACGCAGTATTACGCTCATCCGCGCAACCAGTTCTGGCGTTTGCTCGGCGCGGTGATCGGCGAACCGCTGCACGATCTCGATTACCCAACGCGGCTCGAGCGCGTGTTGAAGCATGGCATCGGCGTGTGGGACGTGCTGGCCGCGTGCACGCGCGAAGGCAGTCTCGATGTGGCGATCCGCAACGCGACGCCAAACGACTTTGCATCGTTCCGCGAGTACGCGCCGAAGCTCAAGAAGATCTGCTTCAATGGCAAGACGGCGGGGCGCTTTGCACCTGTGATCGCTGAGGCGGGCTACGAGACGCTGGTGCTGCCGTCCTCCAGCCCCGCCAATGCTATGCTCTCGTTCGACCAAAAATTGCGCCTGTGGCGCGAGATCCTCACATGACGAAACTGATCAAGCGTGCTTCGGCCGAGGCGCGTGCTTTCCGCAACAATCAATCCGCTGCGCCTAAGCAACGCATTTCGCGCGCAAAAACCCGCGCGTCGCGCGACGAAGACGACTTCAGCGACGTCGCGAAAGCGTCGATGATCGAAGCCCCGCGCAAGCCGCGCTTCGCACCCGTCACGTTCTCGGAAGAAGGTGGCGTGCGCTACCTGCACTTCGGCACGGAATGGGTGCAGGGCGCGATGCGTCTGTCGAAGCCAGATCACATCGAACTCGAATACGCGCAGCAGATGATGGCATGGCTGCTGTTCCTCGAAACGCCGAAGCGCATCGTGCAGCTCGGCCTCGGCACCGGCTCGCTGACAAAGTTCGCGCATCGCTACCTGAAGCGCGCACAGGTCGAAGCCGTCGAATTGAATCCCGCGGTCGTGATCGCAGCGCGCACGATGTTCAGCCTGCCCGCGGACGACGCGCGCCTCACCGTGCGCGAAACCGACGCATGGGAATTCGTCAACGACCGCGCGAACCACGACACGGTCGGCGCATTGCAGATCGATCTGTACGACGCGACGGCGCGCGGCCCGGTGCTCGACAGCGTCGCCTTCTATCGCGCCGCGCGGGCGTGTCTGACGCAAGCGGGCGTCGTCAGCGTCAACCTGTTCGGCGATCATCCGAGCTTCGTGCGCAACATGAAGCGCCTGAACGAAGCGTTCGATGGACGCGTGATTGCGCTGCCCGAAGTGCACGATGGCAACCGCATCGCGATCGCATTCTCAGGCCCGGCAATCGACGTGCCGTTCGCGCAGTTGCAGGAGCGCGCGAAGCTGATCGAGGCAAAGCTCGCATTGCCCGCACGCAAGTGGGTCAAGGGCCTGCAGGAATCGACGGGCCAGAACGACACGTTCGCGATCTGACGCGCGTCGCATCGCGATCTGACAATCCCCGCGCTGGTGCAACGCCAGCGCGCTCGCGCAACCGCCGTGCCTCGGCCGGCACGGCGGCCTCGACATTCATTCAGCCGGCATCGCGCCGCGCGTCTTAACGAAGCAGCGGAGATGTCTGCTTTCGTATCCGATCTCACACTCTGCGACGTTTCGTGTATTGACAACACCGTTGCGTTTAGGGTCACCCCTGCTTGACCGGTCGTTCGCCACTCCGATACTCTTTCGGGGCTTTCGGGGCGCCCAGTCTGTTATCCGCAGCCGGGTCCATCTGCCCGCCAGACGCGGGACACAATTCAATAAAAGGTAAGAGGAGACGTCATGGCTCACGACGCCGACGCCAACAAGGCCAGCAAGCACTGGCTGTGGTTGTTGCTGTTACCCTGGATCGCGATGATCTGGGTGCCGTCCTACAACAAGATCGAACCCGTGCTGTTCGACTTCCCGTTCTTCTACTGGTATCAGCTCCTGTGGGTGCTGATCAGCGCGGTGATTACGGCCGTCGTGTACTTCAAGACCAAAGCCCGCTCGAAGGGAGGTGCACGATGAACGCCACCGCAACCTTCGTCTTCGTTCTGTTCTTCATCGGCGTCACGATCCTTGGCTTCATCGCCGCGCACTGGCGTAAAGGCGATCTCGCGCATCTGGAAGAGTGGGGCCTCGGCGGCCGGCGCTTCGGCACGGTCGTCACGTGGTTCCTGCTGGGTGGCGACCTGTACACCGCCTACACGTTCATCGCCGTCCCCGCACTCGTGTTCGGCGCAGGCGCAACGGGCTTCTTCGCGCTGCCTTATACGATCCTGATCTATCCGTTCGCGTTCGTCGTGTTCCCGAAGCTGTGGAGCATCTCGAAGCGTCAGGGCTACGTGACGTCCGCCGACTTCGTCAGCGCGCGTTATGGCAGCCGCATGCTCGCGCTTGCCGTCGCCGTGACGGGCATCGTCGCGACGATGCCGTACATCGCGCTGCAGCTGGTCGGCATCGAAGTGGTGATCGGTGCGCTCGGCTTCGATACGAAGGGCTTCGTCGGCGATCTGCCGCTGATCATCGCCTTCGCGATCCTCGCCGCTTACACGTACACGTCGGGTCTGCGCGCGCCGGCCATGATCGCCGTCGTCAAGGACGTGCTGATCTACATCACGATCGCTGCGGCGATCATCGTGATTCCGCCGCAACTGGGCGGCTTCGGGCATATCTTCAGCGCGGTGCCGCCTGCCAAGCTGCTGCTGAAGGCGCCGGACGTGTCGAGCCTGAACGGCTATAGCGCATACGCGACATTGGCGATGGGATCGGCGCTCGCGCTGTTCCTGTACCCGCACTCGATCACGGCCGTTCTGTCGTCGTCGTCGGGCAACACGATCCGCCGCAACATGGCGATGCTGCCCGCGTACTCGCTGGTGCTCGGTCTGCTCGCGCTGCTCGGTTTCATGGCGCTCGCAGCGGGCGTGAAGGACATGCCGGAGTTCGCGCCGTACTTCAAGGCGTTCGGCCCGAACTTCGCGGTGCCCGCGCTGTTCCTGCACTTCTTCCCGTCGTGGTTCGTCGGCGTCGCGTTCGCGGCGATCGGCATCGGCGCGCTGGTGCCGGCCGCGATCATGTCGATTGCAGCCGCGAACCTGTACACGCGCAACATCCACAAGGAGTTCGTGAACCGCAACATGTCGCACGAGCAGGAGACCAACATTGCCAAGCTCGTGTCGCTGATCGTGAAGGTCGGCGCCGTCGCGTTCATTCTCGGTCTGCCGCTGACGTATGCGATCCAGCTGCAACTGCTCGGCGGCATCTGGATCATCCAGACGCTGCCCGCTATCGTGCTCGGTCTCTACACGCGCGTGCTCGACTATCGCGGCCTGTTGCTCGGCTGGGCGGTGGGTATCGCCGTCGGCACGTGGATGGCGATTTCGCTGAAGCTCGCCGGCTCGATCTACACGATCCATATCGGCGGCCTCGCGATTCCGGGTTATGCGGCTGTGTGGTCGTTGATCGTCAACCTCGTGGTGTCGGTCGTCGCCAGCCTCGTGGTGCGCGCAGTCGGCATGAAGCACGCCGAAGACCGCACGCGTCCGGAAGATTATCTGGACGTGCACGAAGCCTGATCTCGTATCGGCTGATTGCCTGACAGGAAAGCCCGCAGCGAATGCTGCGGGCTTTTTTTCGTGCGCCCGGCAGGGCGCACTCACTCGGAGGTGAAAGTCCTCTACACACCCGGCAAGGGGAAGTGTTAGCCAGAGGCAAGGGTTTCGCGGGCGACTGCGAGTCTGAAGGAAGTCCGAGGCAAAGCGCTGGCCTGACGAACAGGAAGCGGATATGAGGCGACGCGTTGGGGCGAGGCAGCGAAAAAGGCCAAATCCAATACTTGCACGGTGAGCGTGAGCACGTAAATCGATGGGGCAATGAGCAACATAAATGATGTTCGAGGGACGAAGTAAAACGGGAGCGAT
>NZ_JAWRXV010000364.1:0-358 GCF_046534875.1 Paraburkholderia sp. SIMBA_054
CTCTTTTTCTTTAATTTTAGTATCTATAATAGCAGGTGTTGCTAGTGTTCTAGCTAGTATTCTCACCCTGGTTAGTGTAAAAGATACTTGGTTTAGATATAGAAAGCACGCAGAGCTTTTAAAAAGAGAATGTATCCTCTTTAACTGCCACTGGGGAATATATGAAGATGAAGATAGGGAAAGAAAGCTTGCTGTAAGCGTTGAAGAAATAATAAGTAATGAAAGGGAATATTGGGAGGCTAATAAAATTAACAAGAAGGGTGAAAAAAAGGCATAATTCCCTTATTTATGCTTTCTGTAGATGTATACAACTTTTACAGGGAATTCTTTAAAACAAAAATTGACTATATGTTTATTG
>NZ_JAWRXV010000365.1:0-358 GCF_046534875.1 Paraburkholderia sp. SIMBA_054
GTTCGCGCTCCCCAATTTCACGGGCGTAGAATGCGTCTGCGTCGCTGCTGACGATTGCCCGCATCACCGGATGATCCGGCTGGTAGGTCTGGATCAGTCCGAGGCTCTTGCGACCGGTTCGACCGGCGCGTCCCGTCACCTGATTGAGAAGCTGGAAGGTGCGCTCAGCCGCGCGGGGATCGCCATTGGCAAGCCCCAGATCGGCATCCACGACACCCACCAATGTCATGTTGGGAAAGTTATGCCCCTTGGCAACAAGCTGCGTGCCGATCACGATATCCGCCTCGCCTTTTGCGATAGCATCGAGTTCCAGCCGCAGCCGCTTCACGCCGCCTGCCATATCAGACGAAAGGACTAT
>NZ_JAWRXV010000366.1:0-358 GCF_046534875.1 Paraburkholderia sp. SIMBA_054
GTACCGGAAAATAACCTATGTGAAGCTGGAGCCGGCTGATATTGCAGATCCGTCTGCCGTCACGCAGGACGAAATCAACGAATACTATGAAAAGAACAAGGACCGCTTCAGCACGATCGAAAAGCGTACTATCGAGCAGTTGAGCTTTGCCGATGATGCCGCAGCTGAAGCTGCCCAGCAGAAAATTGCCGCTGGAACGAGCTTCATCGATATCGGCAAGGAACAGGGCAAAACAGAAGACGACCTGAAGCTTGGCACGTTTGAGAAATCCGCTATTCCTGATCAGGCAGTTGCCGATGCAGCTTTTGCACTGGCAGAGAATGGCGTGAGCCCGGTGGTGAAGGGTGGCTTCGGTCCT
>NZ_JAWRXV010000367.1:0-358 GCF_046534875.1 Paraburkholderia sp. SIMBA_054
GAAGCCAACACGCTGATGACCAATTTCCTGACCCAGTATCAGGACATTCAAGGTGTTATGGCGGCCAACGATTCCATGGCGCTCGGCGTCGTGAAGGCGCTGGATGCCGCCGGTCTCCGGGAGCGCCGCGGCATGCTGGTGCAGGCCTCGGTGAACGACCTGGGCTTCCGCCGCTGGCTGGCGCAGGCCGGTCCCGGCGCCGACGACCCGGTGCTGCGCAGTCGCTGGCAGGCGTTGCGGACCGAATACGACCACCGGCTCGACGACATCTTCACCCTGCGCCACATGTCGCGCAGTTCCGAATGGTCGCCGCGACGCATGCTGTCGTCGGCCTTCCTGCATGCCGATCCGATGCACC
>NZ_JAWRXV010000368.1:0-357 GCF_046534875.1 Paraburkholderia sp. SIMBA_054
AGCTTTTGTGCCCCGCCCACGCCTGGATCAGCGTGCCGTCCACGCTGAAGTGCTCGCCCGAGAGCAGGTCATTCTTCCCAGCGATGTTCACCACCTCGTTGAAGAATTCGATCACGGCGTCGTGCCTGATTAACCGCTCGCGGTTCTTCGTGAAGACCGTGGGCACCCACACCACATCATCCATTGCCAGGCCAATGAACCAGCGAAACAAGAGGTTGTATTGCACCTGCTCCATGAGCTGGCGTTCCGAGCGGATGCTGTAAAGCACCTGAATGAGCATGGCTCGCAGCAATTTCTCCGGCGCGATGCTCGGCCGCCCGCCCTTTATGTCGGCTTCGTACATCCCGGCAAACAGTC
>NZ_JAWRXV010000369.1:0-356 GCF_046534875.1 Paraburkholderia sp. SIMBA_054
GGCAAAAGAAAGCGGCTAACACCGCCAGCCCGTGTTCTTATCCACGGGCCCCCAACGTCCCCACGCTTCACACGGCAGTGCCCTGGTCGGTGCTCGTTGCCAACGCTTCGAATGAACGCCTCACCCACTTCAGACACCCACACAAGAACTAGAGGCAGCGAATGGTTTGTGCCGCCCAGGTGGCAAACTGTGTGCAGGTTGTCGCGTCGTATAGCGTGGCGCTCTTACCAGTTGGGACGCGTGCGTTATCGGTCCGAAGTGAGGCGTGTGGAGCGCAAGGGGCCGACACACAGTTTGCCACCTGGGCGGCGGTGGACTATCTGGCAAGGCATGCTGAAACGCGGGAGCGTGAAGCG
>NZ_JAWRXV010000049.1:0-77653 GCF_046534875.1 Paraburkholderia sp. SIMBA_054
ACCGGCCAGTTTCGCGTCGATCTTCTTTTTCAGCGCGTCGAGGCCGATGTTGTTCGAGTAGACGATGCCCATCAGGTCCGCACGGGACTTGAGCATCTGGAGTTCGGTCGGTGCTGCCGTTTCTTGCAGGGGATTCATGTGTGACTCCTTGATTCCTGTGAGGGAGCCAAGGGGAAGGGAGACATCGCTATCCCCCTTCCCTTTGGTTCAGCAGGTCAGTTCAGGCTCAGACCGGGGCGACCGTCTTGATCAGGCCGATCCGTTCCGGACGCTTGATCAGAATGCCGTAGTACCACTTGATCGAGCTGAAGCCCGTTTCGCCGTACGGATCGTCCTTCGTCGCCGTCGCCTGACCCGGCATCTTCGTCAGGACCGAGAACTTCACGGTCTTGCCGTCCGTCTGGAAGCCGATCGTCGTGAACGAGTCCTCACCGATACAGATCATCGGGAACACGTCGTAGTGCTCGGCACCACCCTTCATCGACGAGCGGTAGCCGGGGTTCGTCCCGACTGCCGCACCCGCACCTGCCCAGTGCAGCATTTCCGGCACCTGGATGATGCGGAACTTGTCGATTGCGCCGATCTCGCCGTTCAGGACCGTGCCGGCATCCGCGTAGTGCTGGATCTCGATGAAGGCCTTGTTGTTGAACAGATCCTTCATGGCCTTCAGGAGCGGCACCAGTTCCGAGCCGACGTACAGTACACGCGTGGCACCGATCACCTGCGTATCCTGCAGACGGGAACCCGTGATGATGGTCGTGTGCGTCGGCGTGCGGTTGTCCGTCAGGATCTGATCGAGACGCATCAGGTTCTTGTACGAGACGATCGACGGCGGAATCTCGGGATCAGGGCCAGCAGCCGGCGTGTCTTCGCCCGTGATCTCGTCGTCAGCCGTCGCCGCACCGGCGAACAGCACGACACCGGCAGCCGCCAGCAGGTCGGCCTGGAGAGCGGCTTCCGTCATCTGCACGGCGCCGTTCATCAGCTCGGTCGACAGGTAGTCCATCAGGCCGTCGTCCGAATCGAAGTCCATCGATTCCTGTGTCCACTCGTGAAAGAAACCGAACTTGTGGATCGAGCCTTCACGTTGCAGACGGGTGAAGCCGACACGGTTCACACGGCCACCGTTTTCGGTGAGCGTCGGCAGCTTCGAGGTGATCGTACCGATGTCCTTCGACGAGCCGTACAGGTTGCCGTTGGCGATCGTGGCACCCGTGGCATCGATGCCCTGCGAGTTGACGTTGCGGTCATCGAGCAGCGGCACGTACTCGTACACCTTGATCGTCTTGCCGTAGTTCTTCGGCATGTTCGTGACGTTCGCCAGCGGCATGAAGAACTGCAGCTTGCGCGCCGTGATGATGGCCTTCTTCAACCAGAAGAAGGTCGTCATCTGGTTCGAACCAGCACCGTCGATGCTCGACTTGGTGCCGGAGCCGTCTACGTTCGGGGCGTTGTAATTCAGCATGGGTCAGGTTCCCTTAAACACGGTTTTGCATCTGTTTGAGAAACTCGTCATCGCTCAGGGCGAGCGGATTGACGACCTTCTCGGCTTTTCCGGGAGTGCTCCGCGTAGCCGCAGCGGCACTTGCCTGTTCCCCGTTCGCCACAGACGACTTGGGCGCAGCAACGCGCGTCGCTACTGGCTCGGCCGGCGTGTGTGTATGCACAGTTGCGGCTGAACCAGCAGGGGAAGGTTTCACGAGGTCCGTGAATTTCCCCTGGGACTGCATAACGTCACCGACTGCCTTGTAGGCCTGGATGAACGGAGTACCGGCTGGAATCTGCCCCAGAGCCTGCAGCCTTGCCACTTCACCGGAGATGCGGTCATAGACCCCGTTCTCGCGTTGCTGGTGGATAGTCGTCAGGATGTCGGGCTGCTTCCACAGCACTTCCTTACTGGCCTGATCCCATGTCGAGTTGACTGCCAGAAGCGTCTGCTTGCCCTCCTCGCTCGATCCAAGATCGGAGAGGGTGGTGCGGAAATTCGCTTCTTCGTCACTGACCTTGTGATTGCCCCCAAGGTAGTTTGAATCTTCGCTGGTATCGATGGACATGGGGTCAACCCCCTTGTCCTTCAGCAGCTTCTGGATTGCCTTCTGGTCGCCGTTACTGACATCGATCAGGAACGACAGCTTGTCGGGGTCCAGCAACTGTGCGTTTTCCAGCATCAGCAGCGTCTTGCGATGCGGCTGGATGTCCTGCATCTTGCGGGTGTAGTTGGCGCCCATCTGCATGAGCTGGACCGCTTCCTCCGGAGTACGGAGTTCGATCGTCTTGCCATTCGCCTTGAACGGCGCCATCACCTGCTTGTAAAACTGTTCGTAGTTGACAGTGGTCGCCTGCGTACCAGCTTCGTCAGACTTCGCTGCCGGCGTAGCGGCTGCGTCATCCTTCTTCTGGGCCGGGTCCGTCTTCGCCACACTCGTGCCCGAGGCTGCGTTCGGATCCGTGCTTGCAGTAGCTGTTGCGGGCTTGCCGTCCTTGTCAACTTCCGGGTTGGTGTGAACATTACCACCATTCACCCCCTGTTTACCAGGGGTCTCCGTCGTTTCAGCAACAACAGGAGTGGACTTCGCTGCTTCTTCAGCAGCTTTCGCTTCCTGTTCAGCCTTCAGTCGGTCGGCTTCTGCCGCTGCTGCCTCGGCATCGAGTTCTTCCTGAGTCTTCTGCACCGGTTCATTGACCGGTGCAGAAAGCGACGGTGGCGTCTGATTCAGGAAGTCTTCGTCACTGAGGGCAAGCGGATTCGTTTCCGTTGCCTGTGTGGTCATTGCTGTGCACCCTCCTCTTCCGCACGGGCTTCTTCAATCGCCGCTTCGACTTCCGCGATCTCGCGCTCGGCCACATTGCCCATCTGGATCTTCACCGAGAGCCAGCGGCGCAGGTGACCGGCAGCCTGGGCGAGTGCAAGGGAATCCGCACGTTCGTTGGCGGGCAGCGACGGGTCAGCCGACAGCTGCGCATAGCGGGCGCATTCCTTCACGCAGAACTCGTCGAGAATGAGCTGGCGAAACTCGCGGTTGGTCGACAGTTTGAGCGCCATCTGTTTTTCAGCGGCGACCTGCTTTGCCTGGGACAACTGAGCTTCGAGTTGCTGGACTTCCGTACTCATGGTTTGGTCCTTATACATTCAAGTTAGGATTGAGAGCGGGATCCATGCCGGGTTGAAAGTGCATGGAACCCAGGGAGAGTTGCGGGTTTTGCCCCGCAAAGTTATCTCGCGTAATCGTACTGTCTGGGGCACCCTGTTGTCCAGCACCGGACTGTGCTTTTGTGAGGGCATTGAAGCCCACTGCAGCGGGCACATCAGGCTTGGACTCGGAGCCATTGGCGTTCTTCTTGGGCTTGAGCAACGCCTTGGTGACTTCGAGTGACTGGTTGCCTTCCGCCTGGGCCTGCTGCTTCTCCATATCCCGTGCATGCTTGGTGCCCGTTTCCTGCTCGACGTAATCGAGATTGGTCTTGTCCGCCGTGGCACCGGCCACTTTCGCCTGAGCCAGGAAGAGCTGGGCCTGGGCTTCGTTGCGGTCGTACTCGGACTTCTTGACCTGCAGTTCGAGCTGCTGCATCTGCTGCTGTACCGGGTCCGGTTGTGGCTGGTACTGCTCGATGCGGTGCGCCAGATCGGGCATGCGCTTCAGGCGTGCAATCTCGGCCAGGATCATCTGCACCATGCCCCAGTCACCCTTGGGACCGAGCGTCTGCAGCATGAAGGCCAGATCCTGCGACTTGGCGTTATCCACCTCGGCCGTGGAGATGTCCACTTCCAGATCGAAGTCACCGATGAGCTCGTCCCGCTGCACGGGTACGAACTGCTCATTGGTCACCCGGATCACTTCCTTGTCGGACATGAAGGCGCCATTCATCGAGATGACCTTCGTACCCATCTCGGTGACGCCCTTGGCAATGCGGCGCAGAATCGCCATCTCGCGCTTGGATGCGGCGTCCAGCATGCCCCGGATTCCCGCAGCGACATCACCGTAAGCATCACCCGAAATGCCTCCGCCAAAGCTCTTCACTCCAGTGAGCGCTTCCGCTTCCTGGTTCTGGAGGTTCAGCATCAAAAGCGCTGACTGTGGCAGTTCCGGGTACTTGTGCTCGATGAGTCCCTGCGGGATCGGGAGGTTCGGGTTGAACTCGTAGTCCTGGCCGTTTTCATAACGGCGGCGGTTCAACGGGTCCAGCATGCCCTTGGCAAATCCCTGCTGGCCATTCGCTGAACGACCGAGCAGATCGATCATTCCGCGAGTGACGGCACCAAGGATTTTCTGGTTGTCTTCCAGCAGCTCGGCATCCGGCTCACCGAACGCTTCCCGCTTCACGGGCAGGTACGGGATGATGATGAACGGCAGCTTCTGGTCAGGAAACGGGTTCTTCTCCATCCGGATCAGCGTGTCACCGATCCAGGTGGCAACAATGGGCACCAGCACGCCATCGCCGGCGATGTCGAACATGCCCCAGTATTCATACGCCACGACCTTCTTGCGGGTGGCATCCCGGAAGTTGAACGTGTCGGGTGTCTGGGTAGCGTGGTACGGATCGGTGACGGTGGTGTTGCCTTCCCAGTTCACCTTGTCCAGATTCCTGTAGCGCTTGCCTGCCTTCTTCAGGTCAGCCTGGTTGGTCTCGAATGAGGCCACACAGAAAAGCGCCTTGGACGGATCGCCATTGCATGACGGATCCAGAAAGAAGTTGCGGGGATCCCACACTTCAGCCGTCGGCCGGTTCTCCACCAGCTTGTCGACCATCACCGTCTTTGTGCCCGTCTGCACCGCTACCGTGACCTGCTGCGACTCGTTGTAGTAGTCGACGGCCGCCTGCAGCTCAGGCGGCACACTGGCCGCATACGTGTTCGGATCTTCCTGCGAGAGCTGCAGTACCTGCTTGAACTGGTCCAGCTGCTGCTGGTCCTGGATGGGGTAGTGTGCCCAGACAGGCACGTCCTGTGGCACCTTCGTCGTGACCCGGCACCAGCCCAGACGGATGATGCCCGTGCCTTCATCGACCACGGAGCGCACCAGATCATCAATGAACTTGACCCGGTTCATCTTCGTGCGGAACTGCCAGTTGAGCACGAGCTCGTTCTGCTCAGCCGCTTTCGTGTCCTCAAACGTCACGGGCTTGACGTTAAAGAGCTTGTTGGAGCCAAGGAAAGGCTCGGTCAGTGCCGAGTAGCGCCACTCCGCCTGACGGCGGATGAGCTTGGGCTGGACCTGGGAGCGGCCCTTGACAGCCTTCGGCTTGGCCGATCCGCGCACATGCAGCAGATCACGCCAGTGTTCGATCTTCGCTACCTGCGCATCATGCGCCGGCTTGGCGGCTTCCAGATCCTCTTTCAGGGTCTGGATGGTGGGTTCATTCTGCCAGTCCGTCAGCTTCTGCATGGCGGCAGGGCTGACGGCCAGTTGCGTGCTTTGTGTATCGAGAGTTGCCATCAGTTCGGCCCGTTCAGGAGATTGCGGTCAGCCAGCAGCTGGTTGCCTACTTGCACGAGCTGGTCGTCACGCAGTCCAAGAGTTGCGATGAGCTCTCTAACCACGTCCTGGCCTTCGACAAGACTGCGGTCGAGTTCGGCTGTATGGCTTGCGAGACTTGCGCACTGAGCGGCGCCGCCTGCGGCTTCACGTTGGTAAATTGCGGCTCGGGTGTCACTGCGCTGCATGCTGCGAGCGTACTCAGCACGCACAGCGTCAAGCTCCTTCGCATGAGCGTCACTCGCCTGCTGGAGGGCGTCGGCGGCTTTCTGGCTGTCTGCAGCATGCTGGTTCTCCTGTTCGTGGTAGGCGTCCTTCAGTTTCTGCACGGCGTCATTGCGGGCGCGGACATCGGCATTCCACTTCGTCTGGACCTCTGCCGCACCGTCTTCCTTGCCGAATGTGTATATGCACAGTCCTGAGCCAAGAAGGAGCACGGCAGGCAGCACGACATACACGCCTATCCTGGCGAGCACACTAAGTTGCAGCATGGGCTTCCCCCTCTTCCTTGCACCGTTCAAGCGGCACATTGCCGATACGGTTCGATACCCAGCCGGTTGTGTACTGGCTGAGATTCGTGAGGCTCATGTAATACACAGCCTGCTGGGCATCGAGTAGCTTGACTACCAGCTCGCACGCCTGGACTCTTCCCCGAAGACGCTGCAATGCCTGGTAGGCCTGAATAGTTCCAGGGCCGACTTTACCATCAACATTAGTTTGAGGGAAGTCACGCCCACCTCTGTTCAGACTGTTCAGGGCTTTCTGGAGCCAGAGGGAAGGACGGGCCGGGCCAGTATTGACGGCACTGTCGACCAGTTCCTGTGCGACCGCCGGAGACAGTTCCAGGAACGGCTCAAAGCCTGGTTTCTGGATGTAATCCTCGAAGTAAATTGAGGAAGCCAGCTCCTGACTCAGGTTCTTCATCGGCCCGGTATAGCCGTGTACCACCGCCACCTGTTTCGTGATCCCGTGGTTGGTTTCCCCACCTGGATCATGGGAGTCGTTGACGTATCCACCCTCGACACCGAGCACGGCGGCGATGATGGAGGCGGCAACGGCCCCGATGCCTACGTGCTTACGGGTGATCGGCATCGGTGGTGCCCTCCACCTTGTCATGCGACCAGACCAGTACCCGGCCGATCATGGTGGCCGCAAACAGCACCACCCCGACGATGGGTGCGTACGGAACACGGGACTGCATGGGTTGGTCGAGACTGGTCCAGATGTCATTGAGCAGATCGGCGGATGACGCCACCAGACCCACCCCACTCCACCACATTGATGCCCAGGTGTGGGCGTCCTTCCAGTTCTCGACGAGTGTCAGCTTCGTGCCAGCCATTTGAAGATCTCCACACGGAATGAGCACAGCAGCCCGACAACGGCCGTCAGTGCGATCCAGGTCCAGCGACCGGCGAGCCCAGCACCGACCACCTTGTGCTTGATGGTGATGAACTCTTCGATCGTCGGTGCCTGACTTGCCAGGGACTTCTCAACGTTTTCCAGACGGGAACCCATCTCGGTGAGCGTCTTGCCCTGCTCTTCCATCTTTTCGTACTGGCCCTTGCGGGCCAGGCGAGCTTCTTCCAGCTCTTTCTTGATGAACTCGAACTGGGCCGCCAGAACGGCCAGCTTGACGTCAAGGGATTCGCTTGGCATGTGTTCGGGCCTGTAAACGAAAAAAGGGGGAGCAGAGCGTGGTTAGCTCGTGCTCCCCCTTGGTGACACCGAAGCCGGCGTCACTGGGATTGGACTAAACGCATGATACCGGATTAGTCTGTTGGATTGTCCACAGTGTTGCCCGGATTCACGGACACATCCACTTCAGGGTCCACCACCAGCCGGCTCGAATGATTCAGCAGGTGCGGGTTGGCGGCCTTGAACTCCGCCAGGGTTGGCGTGTGCCAGCTGTCAACTACGATCGGATCGCTCATACCAGGGATTCCTCAAGTTAGGGCGCCACTTCGAGTGCAGCAACACGGGCAGTCAGTGCGACCAGTGCAGCATTGGCCGCTGTGAGTTGCGTCTGGGTATCTGTCAGATCGGCCTGCAGTGTGGCAATGGTCTGCTGGGCTGCCGTGATGTCCTGCTGGGCCGTATCCGCCGACTGTTGCGCCGCTGCTGCACTGGCCACCGGTGCCGCATTGATCTCGTCGAGCTTGAGCCAGCCGGTGTCGAGCTTGCTGTTGGCATCAGCACGGGGAATCTTGCTGATACCCGGTGCCACGACCACCTGCGCAAAGAAGTTGTTCAGGCTCGTCAGATCCGCCCAGGTCGCTGCCCCCCGGTATCGCCACTGGAGCACGAAGTCGCTCGTCACCTGAAACTCGGCCTGCGGCAGGTCCACCAGCGGCACGAGGTTCGTCCAGGTAGCGCTACCGGCGTAACGCCACTGGAGGAACATCCTGTCCGCACTTTCCTGCAGCTCGACATCCTTGGGCACCAGGTTGGCGAGGTTGGCTGCCACATACAGGATGTCGGTGAGGTTTTCATACACCGCCTTCACTGCCGTGTAGCTGTTGCCCAGCCGCTTGTCGATCAGCGAGGCGGGGTTACTGCAATAGGGGTTCATCGAAAATTCTCCGTGTGATTACTTCTGGTAGCGGTCCTTGACTGCCTTGCAATGATCGATCCATGCGACCGTCTCTGCAGGCAGCACCAGGCCCTTCTGCTGGAGTGCATCCAGCCCCTTCATCATGGCATCGAGCTGGTCGCCGATGTCCATGTAGGCCGCCTTGCGCAACGGCAGCGGATCCACCTCGTGCCGGATCTTCATGGCTGGGTCACCTCGAAGGTTGCATCGAGCATCGGGAACGCGGACACGACCACTACGTAGGAGCCAGGAAGGGAGAATTCCAGCTCGCAGTGATCGTCCGTGCAGGCATGCGCCGTGCTCCCGATCGTGATGGTGCAGGGCACCGGCAGCGTCCTGAGCGTCATGCCATCGAGTGTGGCGGAGCTCACCGGCCGCTCGACCACAACGTGATTGCTCACGTAATGGGTCTCGGCCTGCCCCACCCCTTCAACCAGTTCACAGCCTGCCGGCACGGTCTGACTCTCCAGCATGAAAGGCGGCACGCTGGCGTAATACTGGATCTGCCCTGCTGCATCCGCCACCACATACTCGATGTTGGGCTGATGCTCTTCTACCTGCATGCCTTCTGGTATTTCTTCTGTGATGTCGCTCATCGCAATGCCTCAAAGATGGTGACTGTCACGCCCTGTGCATTGATCACGTCGATGTGTACGTTGATCCCGCCGTTCACACCGTTGACCTGCGAGGCCGCGCAGCACACATTGCCAAAACCGCTGATGCCGACGGCCGAGCCATTGAAGTAGGCTGTGGCACCCCCATTCGTTGCACCGGTGTCACCACCGCCCTGCGCACTGCCGCTCAGCCCGGAGACGATCATCATCACCGCACCGCCCCGGCCTGTGTAGCCGAAGTCATAGCCCCGGCTGCCACCACCGCCGCTGGTCAACCCGCCCCAGCAGACCATGGTCGACACGGCGTTCGCACCGATGCGGGCCGAATCAATCTGGGCCACACCGATATGGGCCGTACCAATCTGCGCCGTGCCAATCTTGGCAAAGGTGATGGCGGCATCGGCAATCTTGGCGGTGTCGACTGCCAGGTTGGCAATCTTGGCGTTGGTGATCGTCGCATCACCGATGACGGCCGTCGTGATGCTGACTGTCGGCACCCCGTTCACCGTCTGGATGATGAAGGGCACCACCGTCGGGTAGCCCGGCAGCGTGACCTTGAACTTGTCGGCCAGGATCGTGAACGTGCTGACAGGCACACCATTGACCGGGGTAGACGTCAGCCCGTACCCGGAGATGAACCCGTTGTTATCGATCTTGACCGTGTACTGCGCCGACAGACCATCGATCGAACTCGCATTGGTCTGGATCGTCGCCGTATGGTTGTTCAGCGTCGTCGACAGAGCCAGGAGGGCAGACGCATTCGACTGGTTCGCCGTAGCGAGTGCCGTCTGCAGATCCGTGATCGTGGAGCTCGATGAACCCACCGTCGCACTGAGCTGGTCGATCCGGGTACTCAGCGCCGAGTCACCATCCGCTCGAGCCTGCTCAGCTGAGGTGATGGCCGCCGTATTCAGGCCGACATTGGCCACGACGGTATCGATGCGCATGCCGATCGCCGAGTCCGCATCGGTACGGGCGATCTGCTCGGTATTGACGGCTGCCGTGTTGCCGGCTGACACCGCCACCACCTGATCGATGCGCAGCGAGATGGCCGACTCGGCATCTGCCCGTGCTACCTGCTCGGTCTGGATGGCCGCCACGTTCTCATCGATCCGTGCGCCGACCGTATGGATGTCGATGGCAATCGAATCCGTCTTGGTCTGCAGGCTCGTTGAGACATCCGTGATACTGGCCGTCATGATGCTGTCGGCCAGCTGCCGTGCCATCACCTCGGCCTGAAGCGCTGCTTCTGCGGCTGACTTGGCTGTCAGCTCGGCCTGTGCCACAGCGGCAGCAATCACCGTGTCCTGTATCGCCTGAACCAGCAGATCCCTGTCCGCCGGTGTCAGTCCTCCTGGGTCGCCTTTGAAGAACGGTGCGAAGTCGCTACCCAGCGTCGAGCCATCCGGGCTGTAGAGCCGGATGACCAGATTCTTGGTTTCCAACACACCACTGATGGGATCATCTTCGAGAGCCACCGACAGGGCGTTGGACTGGAGGCCAAGCGTGATTACTTCGGTCCCCAGTCCAACGGCCAGTCCGGATGTCCTGATCTCGATCCCAACGTCATCGAGAACGTCACTCATCCACTGTTCACCCTTGTGTCACCGTGTCCTGCACATCGATCTCCTCGGTGTTGGAGATCAGCACATTGCCTGCCCCATCCGTCAGCCGGATGTCGAGCAGGTGCGGCATGGCCAGCCACTTCTTCGTATCGTCCGCCGGCGCATAGACCCGGATCATACCCGTCGTTGCGTCGAGGATCGAACAGATCATGTGCTGCACGAACGCAAAGTTCGCCTGGGTGCGAATGTCCGCTTCCAGCGTGTAGCCAGAGAGTGGATACGGCACACCCTTGTTCATGACCTGACCGGAGAAGTCGAAGGTCTGACCGCGTTTGAATGGCACCATGGCGGGCTCCTTTTATACCGGCAGCGGATCAGCTGCTTCCGGCGTGTTGCCTGCGGTGAGCCAGTCCTGGTAGATCTGGCTCATCCACATGCCCTCGAAGGGGATGCTGTACTCGACGCCGCTCTCGTCCCAGTAAAGGACGTGGTCTTCGCTGATCTCGCCCGTGAGTTGATCGCGGAGCTGCTTGAAACGGATGTCACTCATGGTGTTTCTCCTTTTAGAGGCGGGCGTCAACAATGATTGCGCCGGCATTGCCCACGTTGCTGCACCAACCCGCCTGGCCGCCAACCATGCCAGAGGCTGTGGCGGTCATGAAGGCTGAATCGGTAGACGCACTGCCGTTACTCACGCCTCCTGATGCTGAAATCGTACCTGTCTGCGGGGTGAAGATACTGAATCCACCAACTGGAGTAAGGGCAGGTATGGCACGCTTGGGCGCGTACTTGACTTCAAAGTAGAGTGTGGTCGCACTCTGCACTGCCCCCACGCCGAAGATATAGCCGACCAGGTACTGCCAGTACCGGCTCACACGCGCCAGTTCTGCCTGCTCGCCGCGATATTCGATCGTGGTGGGCGCACCACCGGTGCCGTCCGTTGCCGGCGAACTGTTCGGGTCGCTGAGTTCCAGCTGGGCCTCCGTACCCACAAGTACGAACGTCACGCCGGGTGGCAGCCAGATACCGACAGCTAGATAGTCGTCACCGTTCGTGCCAAATGTCTTGCCGGTAGACGCAGGGACGTCAAGCCGCACCGAAAACTTCTTGGGGGTGCTCGTCACCACCCAGTTGACTGCCTTGTCGAAATTGACACCGGGACTTGGCGCACCGCCTGTGCCGTAGGAGATTGACGCAATAACACTGGGAATCGTGATATTGGCGCCCGTCGACCACAGCCGGATCTGGTAGGTGGCAGAGCGCCCCGCAGTTCTCGCTACATGCTCGATGCGATGCAGGATGAAGCCTGCAGTGCGTGCTGCGACCGTACCCGTGGCGCCCGTCGTCTGATTGTGAACAAAGGCAAGTTGTCGACCCGACTCGGAATACGCCGGGCCTGAGGGCCGAAGATCCGTTTGGGTGAATGTGCCTGCGCCTCCAGTCCCGCAGCCAGCGAGGTGCATTACCGCCTGCGTATAGCCGCCCGCAGTTGCGAGCGTCGAGGACACCGTGGTGTTCCAGATGTCAAAGCCGCCATCGACAATCAGGTTGCGGTTCGAGAGCGGCACCGGGTTCGTCCCGCCCCACAGCCCGGCCAGCAGGAGTGCGACTTTTGAAAGATTCAGAGACATGGTTCGTTTTCCTTAGAGTCGGGCGTCGAGAATCACGGAGGCCCCGGCAGATGATCCAAAGTAGCCCGTTTGACCTGCGGTGTACGAACCCCCCGACGCATGCAGATACCACATATCGGGCGTAACACCGATGACGCTTACAGCACCACTGTTTCCTGCCGGCGCCGTATACGACCAGGAGCCAGTCAGGGAGGGCGCAGGCGTTGCACGCATTGGCGGGTTGAGCGTCTGGCCAAACGCAAACGCGTCTGACGCACCTGTGGCAATACCACTGAATGACGCACCGTTAGTCTGGATCGCACGGAAGAAACGACTTACGCGGGCCTGCTCAGCCTGGAAACCGCGGTGTTCGTACGAGGTGGGTGCACCACCAGTACCATCAGTAGCCGGGTTAGCACCAGGGCTGCATGCCTCGATCTGCGCTTCAGCGATATAGAGGCCCGTCGTGGTCACACCAGGGGGCAACCAGAAACCTACCTCAAGGTAGTCACCACCTGCCGTCCCCAGGGTTTTCGGCTGGATCGAAGGTACGTCAAGACGCACGGAGAACTTCTTGAAGCTGGTACCCACTGCCCACGACACAGCCTTATCAAAGACCACTGTCGCCGATGGTGCCCCACCTGTGCCGAACGCCTGCGAGGCGATGACTGACGGGATGGTGATCGGAGCATCCGCCTTGAGCTTGAACTGCAACGTGACCGACTTGCCGGCATAGCGTGCGACGTTTTCGATGTGCTGGAAGAAGGCCCCGCACGAGCGTGCCGCCACGGTCCCCGTCGACCCTGCCGTGATGACCATCTTGAAGCAACTGTTCGTGTCATCGCCTTCCATTGCCGCGAGGTCGGCGGACGTGCGCAGATCGACGACAGTGATCGTCCCTGCCCCGCCTGTGCCGGCGCCCGCACGCCACATGATTGGTCCGGTGAATGTCCCAGGACTAGCAGCCAGCGTGGCCGGGGCGGCGACAGACTGGTTCCAGTGCGACATCGCCCCATCAATGAAGCCATTCCGGTTCGACAACTGCGCCCCGCCCCCGAACATCATCGCGAGGGCCGATGAGATACGTTGTGTGAGATTCATTCGCGGTCCTTAGATTTCACAGTCGAGGATGATCGTCTGACCAGACGCACCCGTCTGCTGAGCAATCAACTGAGTGGTTGATCCGGAATCACCGATGACGAATCCAGCGCCGCCGCCAGACACCGCTGCGCCGCCAACGGTAGTTCGAAGTGCCACAGGCAGACCTATGCTGCTCAGGGCTGAGCTTAGGAATATCCGGTCCTTGTAGTAATACCGCTGGCACTTTGCAAGTGTTACCGAGTACGACTCCCGCTCAAAAACCGGCGAAGGGTTGTCACCTTCCTCCAGTTGCGGCTCCCCGATGGCGATGAAGTTGCCAATCGTAGTGCCCCAGTTCGTGAAGCCGCTAGCTACAGGTGTGTTACCCGCGTTCCACGCGTTCACACCTGAAGTCACATAGGTGGTCCCGCCAATCATCCCTATGTACAACACCATATTCATGGTGTTATCTGACACCAACCCCAAGGTATTCGGCAGCGTGCCAAACCGGATTACTACTTTCTGAGGCACCCCGGCAACTGCAGCGAATGACGTCGTATAACCGATATTGTTTTTCGCGTCCCACAGCGATACCGAATAGTTTCCCGAGACGTTCGTGCTGAAGATGAACGAAAACGTCGCCTTTTTCCCGATCAGGTCGTAGCAATTAAATCCCTCAATACGCTGCTGGAATCCCAGCCAGTAGTTTGCTGTGCTGAGTGAGCCGACCGCAGAGGCGACAGTCTGGATCAACGCGACAACCCTACGGCCGCCGTAAGTGATCGTCCCTATCGTCTGATTGAACTGGCCTCCGGCATTGCCGTTTCCTGCATTCCAGCGGTCGATTTGGTACCCACCGGCACCGTTTGTGAACAGTCCACCGCCTTGGCGCTGATTGACAAGTAACGATCCGTTGATCAGCCGGTTCTTACCCGACGCAGCGCTACCCTGTTGCGTTCCATCTTGGAACTGCAGAGCGCCCGACGTGATAACCGGGTTCGTGCTCGCCAGCATGTTCGCCATCGTAATCGGCGTTAAGTTCAGCACCGACAGATCCGACGTCGAATCGACCGCCCAGCCCTGTAGGTAGAAGCCTGTCGCGTCGTCCGTGTAGTGCACGCCGTACGTGAGCTTCACGCCGATGTTGTACAGATAGGCGAAGCCGACCGTGTGCACGAACGGGATGAACGTCGCGCCGGGGGCGGCCGTCAGCGGCTGGTCGCTGGGCTGATACACCGTGCTCGGGTTGTACGGGAAGCGCGTCTCGACGAGGATATCGTCATCAGCGATGAACGCACCATCGAGCCAGTTGATGTGGACGCCGTCCGCGTCAAGGTTGTAATGCACCCCCGCATAGGCGCGTCCGCTGTTGCGAAAGACTGTCACGAACGGAGAGGCGAAGCCTGCCGTGCGCAGGCGTGTGTCGCCCGCTGCAAAGCTGCCCGTTGTGTCGGTGGCTCCCACCGTGTAGCGGACGGCCGTCGCCTGCGTCAGGCCCTGTGCCGTGGTCTGGACCGAGCCGTCCGGGAACGTGACGCCACCTGCTTTCGACGTGATCATGCCGTCGAACACCGGCGTCTTCTTGTTCGTGAACCAGCCCACCGTCCACTTCGACACCCCGTCCGCCACGAGGTAAACCGTGTCCTCGGCCAGCATCGCGTATGGTGCTGCCAGGTCGTCACACGTGTCGCCTGCCTGCAGAGCCAGGGAGGAAGCAACCAGTGATTTGACCGTCACACCGCCGCCCACCGGGTAGGTCGAGGCCTTGGCCAGCGTCGTGGTCTTGCCTGCTACCGTCTGCTCCACCAGTGCGCCGATGTGCGTGACATCGAGCGTGGCATTGTCGACGAGCGGATACACCCCGCTGTAGCTGACACCGGCGGCCGCCGACGTGGCATAGACACCCGTCGCATCACTGAAGAGCGAGTTGGCCTTGCCACGCAGCACCTGGACAGACGGTGCCTGACCGAGCGCCACGATCGTGAGTGTGTAGCTCTGCCCGCCCGGACTCGTCGTGTTGTTGAAGACGACGAATGGGTGCGGCGTGGCCGGCACCGTGACGATCCGGTTGCCCGTGAGCTGGCCCGTGAACTTGTAGATGCCGTTCGCCGCCTGGGGTGCTGTGAGCGTGACATCCGCTGCCGCCACGTTGAGGACGAGCTCACTGTTGACCAGCGAGTTGGCATCCGCCGCCGACTGGGCCGCTGCCGCTGCACTGGCCGCCGAAGCCGTCTGGCTGGCACTGGCTGCCGCCGCCGAAGCAGATGCATTGGTCGCCGCCAGGTTGGCATTGGTCGACGCGTTCTCCGCCGACAGATCCTGATCCTGCCAGCCGCTTGCCGTGTAGACGCGGATCTGCGGCGGCACCAGGGTCGTGTTCAGGTACTCGGCACCGACCTGCAGGGCATTCCCGTTGTTGTCCAGTGTCGGGTCGGCAGCGTGCGGTCCCAGCCACTGGGCATTGAAGGTGGCAAGTGCCGCCGCCAGCTGGACAGCACTGGTGGCCGCCGAGTTGGCATTGTCCGTGGACAGGGAGGCCTGGGCTGTCGCCACGGCTGCACTGTCAGCGGCCGCTGTCGCACTGGCGGCCGAGGCCAGCTCGCTCGCATACGCATGATTTTCCGAGGTGAGAGCGTCGCCTGCCGATGCGGCGCTGGCATCCCGTGCAGCTTCGGACGCAGCCTGTGCCGTCTGGGAAGCCGTAGCACTCAGGGCCGACGCTGCTTCGGATGCAGCTGCATTGGTTTCGCTCAGTGCCGAAGCAACCTGCGAAGCAAGTGCAGCCGCTGCCTTGGCTGAGGCATTGGCCTCACTGGTTCCGGCATTGACTTCCGAGAGTTGGGCTGCAATCCGTGAGACATCCGCCGCTGCTGCATTGGCCGCAACACCGGCTTCCGAACCCGCTGCCGCCACCTCACTGGCATGCGCTGCCGTGGCGCTGGCGTCTGCCGCCACCACCGCTGCTGCCAGATCGGCTGCGCTCTGTGCTGCTGCGAGTTCTGATGCATGGGCTGCTGCTTCGCTCGCTGCCGATGCCAGCTGGCTGGCGAGTGCTTCCGCTGCCTTGGCAATCGCCGTCTGTTCGGACTGCAGCGATGCATCCAGCGCAGTGTGGATATCCGACACGAAGCCATCGATGTTCTTTTCCAGATACTCGATGACCGGCAACTTCTGAACCAGGGAAGAGACCGTCTCGTAGGCCGTCCCCAGCATCTTGTCAATGGGTGGCGCTCCACCACCCTTCAGGTCAAGCGTATTGCGCATGCCCATAGTTAGATCCACCCGTTGCGTTGAAAGCGGTTATTGGTCTGGGACTGGCTCGTACTCACCAGATCCTGCGCGGTGACTTCGTTACAGGCGTCGTCGAATGCCGCCCGATGTCCGGCTGCAATCCCCTGGGACTCCTGAGTGTTGACCTGACCAAAAGCGCGCCAGGCGACCCAGGCACGCAGCGCCGGGTGCAGGACTTCCGGCAGCTCGATCTCCTGGGTGAGGTCGGCCAGCGTCAGGGGGACATGCTTGGCCTGATAGCCGATCGACAGCGCCATCCCCTCGATGGGGTGCGGCACCTGCAGCAGGTCACCCTGCGGGGTGAACACCGAGTGCTCGTTGCCCTCGTCATTGAGCGGCAGCTCGCAGCCGTTGCTGTCGAACACGTTCAGGATCCGGATCACGTCCTCCTGGAACGGCTCCTCCCACAGATCCTTGATGTAGAGGTGCCGCTGCTGCGAGATGCCCTGCTGCGACTCGGCGAACTTCAGCAGCAGGTGGTAGCTGGTGATCCACTCCACCATCTCGACCAGCACGTCGTTCTGCTTCAGGATGAAGCGGGTGTGCAGCTTGAGCAGCCCCTCGTTGGCGAAGCGGATGATCCGCTCCTTGCCGGCGTCGGTAATGATGCCCGTGCCTTCCTGGGCGAGGTTCAGGCTCGACAGCTCTCCGAAGGAGAGGTCGGCAAACAGTTCCGTGATATTCATCTCACCTCACACGATGTAGGCAGCGAGTCCGGAGACTTCTGCGTCGTGATGCTCTTCCTCGTAGATCTGCACTTCCGTGGGCGTCGCCGGTGCGGAGTCAGAGGGCTTCCACGGCTTCAGATACCCGAGCATGGACACGGTATCGATAAAGTCGTCTTTGCCCTTGATGCCGCTTGATGTGACCAGCTTGAGCTGGCCCATGGCGATGCCCATGAGGACGCTGTGCTTCATCTCGCTAGGGAAATAGAATTTCCCCACCTTGAACCAAGGAACTACCAGATTGAAGCGGGAGAGCTTGTCGGTGATTGGGCGTATGCCAGGGGAGGATCCGTTCTTGTCCGACGAGGCGAAGTTAAACCAGATGTTCCGGTTTATCTGCTCTCGCTGGAGCCAGGAAACAAAACCACCCTGCTGTCCCGTGATCTCGATGCCTACCTGCTGCGGTTTGTACAACTGCACCAGTCTGAACAGGTCGTCGACTGTCTTGTCCATCTTCTGGCGTTCGATGATGCCATCGACCCAGAACCAGTCGCCATTGGAATTGTACGCCCAGACACTGATGACGGAGTAGTCAGCCGTCTGTTTTTCTGACGTGGCGAAGTCGGTCGTGATGTAGAAGTTGAAAGTGTTCCTGTTTTCCAACAGGTTGGTCCGGCTGTACCAGCGGATCTCCGCATCCTGGACCAGCCGCTCCTCTTCCGACGTGATGCGCAGCATCAGTTCCTGCATGAAGGCCGAGAGCTTCCCGGTCTTCATTGCCATGTCGTACTGCTCTTTCACATAGGTGTAGGTGAAGCGATCCTCCCAGGCGCCACAGAACTCTTCGGGTTCACAGGGGAAGCGTTCGCACACGGGCCATACGTTAACGTCCCAGGCACCCGACTCAACTGCTTCGATAAGGATGTCATCCTTATTGAACGGGGTTCCGTTAAATACGACCTTGCGACGGGTCGGATCGAGTGCATGGTTCACCCCCTTGTAAACAGTGTCCTTGATCGCCTGCATGGCGGCCTTGGACTTCGAGTCGTCATCGGACACCAGGTCATCGAGCACACAGACCACCGGCCGCTTGCCGAAGATCTTCGTCCCCCGCAGGCCAGTCTTAGCACCGAACATCTTGATGCCCAGGCGGTGACCTTCCTTGTTCTGGAACTCGATGTAGTTGTCCGTGAAGACCGCGTTCGGAATCCACTCCTGCAGGAACTCAGAGTTGTTGTACCGGAACTCAATGTTCTTTCGTGCGGACTTGACGCCGTTGTCCATCGAGTCAGACACATAGATCATCCCCTCGACCTTGCCAAAGCCGGGGATGAACCCGAACACACCGAGGAACAGTGAAAAATACTCCATGAACAGAGTCGTTTTCGCTGCACCCCGGAAGCACAGATTGGCAATGTAGCTGCTGGGAGATTCGACCACCTTGTCCAGCATCTTCAGGTGTACGGGTGGTGTCTTGTGCGACTCGCCCTGCTCTCCGTTCACGAGCTTGATGAAGTTCATGAACGTCAGGGCAAAGGTGCTCGGTGTGTAGCTGGGGGAGTTCAGTTCCTGATAACTCACCTGGTCCAGCCACTCATCGAGCTCCTGCTTGATGAGGGAGGCCGCCATCAGACCACCTTCGCGTCAACATCGACGATCCGCTGCGCTGCGATCTCCTTGGCCGTCACCCCCGCCTGGATCAGTTCGAGCTGCTTGGCCGCCAGGTTGCCGAGCAGGTCTTTCAGCTCGGTCATGCCGCTCGTCTCACGCGCGTCGATGTTGATCAGCGGGCCGGCTTCCTTCGGCTTGGCCAGATGCGTGAGCAGTCCGATCGCGGCATCAGCCTGCACCTTCTCACTCTGGGCCGAATCCATCAGGTGGGCCAGCCGGTTGATAGCTCGCTGGTGGACGTCCTGGTTGAGCACCCACGTAGGCACCAGGCTCTGCTCCATGATCAGGTTGACCAGCTTGCCCTTGTTGTAGGCCGACACGTACGAGCTGATGTCTTTCTCACTGGTTCCCTTTTGCAGCAGCAGCTGGTAGCGCTGCGGGAACGTCTTGAAGTAGGCATCGCGGTTCGAGTCGCCCATCAGCTTGTAGCTGACGTAACAGACGGCACTGAGGTAGTCCTCGGTCTTGAACTTGCCGTCCTTCAGCACGCCGACGTACGAGACGAAGTTGTTGCGGATCTGCTCGGCAATGAGCGGGTCCGCCGTGGCGTTGTTCACGTTGTCGACGAGTGACTGTGTAATTGCACTCTTGAGGTTGGCGGGCACCGCCCGCTCAACGATTTCCTTGGTCAGCATGGAGTTCCTTTCTTGACAGTATCGGAATAATGTCAAAAGACAGATTCCCGAGCGTTGGGAATCTGCCGTAATACGTTGTATTACTTGACGGGGTGGCCGAGTGCTACCGGGCTGGTTTCAGCTGCTACCGAGGTCGCCCGCTTGATCCGGCGCTTGAGCACCCACAGGTAATCTTCCATGTGGTCGGCCTGCTCCTTCAGATCCTTCTGCTCCAGACTGTTCAGGTTGGAGAACTCAGGCGTGGCGATGAAGAGGCGCAGCTTGCCCCACTTCGCTTCAAGTTCTTCAGCCTCAACCTTCAGGCGGTCCAGGAACGTGGTCGGCTTCGGCTCCGCGCCGAGTGTATATGCACACTCGAACACGTCTTTAGGGGACCACGAGATGTAGCCAGTGAACCCTTCGACGTTCGGCTTGCCACCATCGACGTACTCGACGAGGTAGCCGGCATCGTCCGGATTCTCATCTGCCGGCACTGTCCAGCCACGCAGCTCGTTGTACGTCAGACGGTTCATCGGCACCGCACGGACCACCTTCGTGCCGACATAGGTCAGCGGCCGTGCGCCGAGCTTGGTGACAATCGCCCCGGTCGCCGGCCCTGCGGCGTCGATCATTGCCAGCTTCTGAGCCAGGGAGAAACCCAGCAGCGGCCAGATCTGACCGACGGCATCCTTCTTCGCCAGCTCGCGGCCAGTGTCCGGGTTGAAGTTGTCCTTGCTCACGCAGCTCGACTTGCCCACCGCGCTGAAGCGGCCGTTGGCCATCGACAGCTGGGCGATGGTGGTCGTGCCGTCGGGCAGCAGCGTGTAGCTCTCCCCTTCGATCGCAGCCATCACCTGGTCGAGAGTCACGCGGGGAGCAACGGCGGCGGCTTGCAGCTGGGCTTCCGTAATGGGTGCATTCATCTTTTTCGATCTCCGTCTGTGCGGTAGTCCACAATTGGACTAAACGCAGTCTAAAGTCTATGTTAGGATTCGTCTACAGTATTTTGATTCCGGCTCTATTCCATATGGGAATGGGAGGGCGAAAGCTATGGTTGTTTCACAACAGGAAGGGGGAGGAACACCAAATTCTGTATACGAATCAGTCTTTGTGTTAACCTGGACTCGCATCTGGTTGCCATGCCGGGTGTGGATTGAGGGTGCCTTGCTTGCTTCTTCTTGCGATGCTTCGTCTGACCCCAGTGGACAGTGGGGCCAATAACTTCCACAGTTGCAGCTGTCGACCTCCTTCACTGAGCCTGCTCAGTGCCCAGACAGTGATGCAACCCCAGGCCTGGCTGGGTCAGTGATCCGGTTTCACCCAGGGTTTCTTCCTCCTCTGCAGCAACTCTCCCCCGCTCACCCTCTGCTGAACCCAGGCTCAGTGCCGTTCATTTCGAACTGACCTTCAACTTATCTCTAATAGAATCCGGTTCTGGCCAATATTTTTGCAGGCCAGCGCTGGACGTTTACCCCTTGAGCCAGGGGAAAGAGACGGTTAGTTGCATGTGGGTACGAACCCACCCCACCTCAAACTTATCTCTGTATAGGGATGGTGCTGCTCAAAATTTAGGCAGATCGGGTTTGGCAGATGTTCATAGTTACTTCTCACAGCAGGTAGGGGGCCGTCAGGCCACCATACACAGGTACACCCCCCCGGTCATCGAACGGAGGGTGGTACTCATACCCCGGCTCTATACACAGTACACGGCGCCTGCGGCGCTGCTGGCATATCAGCCACTTAACGTTAAGGAGCATGACATGGCAACAGCACGCATGACGATCGGTACGGTGTTCGACACAGTAAGCAATGCAGCCGTAGCTGCTTCGACTGTGCTAGGTAGTGGTATCAAGGCAGTGAACATGCTGGACAAGTATGTATCGGATGCTGCTGAGAAGCAGGAAATCCGTAGTCTGGTCGATATGGAATCGTTTGAAACACGACTCCAGGAAGAAGTTGCAATGGAAGATACGCAACGTCATATCAAGCTGAAAGAGTTCATGGACAAAAGTCCTGAACACCAGAGGTTGTATCAAAGTAACTTCGATCGTATTGCAGCTGTACTCGCAAAACGAAAAGCTGCATAAGACTCGAAAGGGTGTGGAGAAATCCACACCCAAAACTTACATCTAAGATAGACACAAAGGATAGATAGGAAATTCCTACTTGTTAGGAATTCTCCATCTGTCCTTTTTTCCAATAGCTATTAGATATATCTTTGAGGAAAGACCATGGACAAATCCCGGATCACCATCGAATGCATCCTGATCACTTCGTGCCTGATTCTGGGCATTGCCCTGATCGGCTATGGCTGTGCACAGGACATGTATCTCATGCCCTTCTACAAAGCCTGGAGCGACATCTGGGCTTACCTCACGGGTCTCATCTTCCTGGCTCTGGCCTGGATGCTTCACGTCGATTCCATCAATCAACGCTACTTCAGGATCTGATCATGATCGTCTGTCATGACCTCGTTATTGCTCGCGCCCGTGCACGTATCCAGTCCGAGGTTCGTGACTGGCGGCATGCAGCCGATGCACGCACTGGCCTGAATTACCTCTGGAAATACTGCGAGCAGGACGACCGTAACTACATCCGGCTGTCCTGCCGGGATGAGCGATCCATCGTGGCTGCTGCAGCCCGTGAGATCGCAGAGATCAATGAAATCGAACTCTGAGGAGACCATTCATGAGCGCATTGCCCAGCACCATCAATCACCATCCGGTTCTCGTAGCTGAACTCCTGTCCAGCACGGAGACGCTGATGAACAACGTGCGGGAAGCTTTGCTGGAAGCACGGGATGACAGCGATGTCGGTGCCATCCGGACACGGGCCATCCGTGCACTGAATGGCGTTTACAGCCAGATCCCATCCATGACTGACGAGTTCGTCCTGCTCAAGCTCAGCGCATTGGAGGAGATCGAGCGGGAATCGATCGTCGGCCACATGAACGCTGTGATCCGTTCCAACAAATGGCGCAAGGCATTGATCCAGCGCTACTTCGGAGAAGCGGCATGACCATTGACGAATTGCTGGCCGAACTTGAACTGATCATCCGGCCGCAGGCCTGTTAACTCACTGAACCAAAAGGAATAATCATGGCTCTCGGTTTTCTACCCTTTTCCGGCGAAATGCCGCCAACGGTATCCGGCACCCGGTACACGCACCTGGATGCTCCGCATGCCATTTTGAAGAAGGCAGCTCTCGCCAGTGTCACTGGTGAACTGCCCAGGCACCAAGGCCTGTGGCACACAGGGCCGAAAGGCATATTCGGCAAGCGTCACATAGTCAAGGCTGGCATCGTCCGGCTTGCTGGCAAGTCAACCTGGCGCTACTGGGTCGACTTCAGCAATGGCGAAGTTGGGCTGTCCATTGAATGCCCGAACAGGGCAATGGCACTCAAGGGCTTTCGCCAGTTCCTGAACGCCTGAGTTGTTCATCTGATATTGCGCCTGCGGCGCTTTTGGTTGGGTTCGCATGGTCAATGATCCGTGCGATCCAACCTCTCTGCTTTTCCTTTCAATCTCTCGACATATCTTTGAGGACACTCATCATGGCAATCGATTTCGCACTCCAGTTCGCAAACAAGGGCAATGGCAACGCAAAGGCCAACGGCGCTGAAGCACCGAAGGCGCAGTTCTGGCTGAACCTCGGCTTCGTCGCTGAAGGCACGGCCAAGCCCGAAGAGGGCAAGGACGACGTGTTCGTCTCGCTGCCGGTCGGCATTCCGCTGGACACCATGGAACGTCTGAAGACCAACTCCAGCAACGAGGAGTTCGCCCAGCTGCAGGCTGCACGCAACGATCTGCTCGATCAGATCATGTCGGCGGCGAACAAGCTGCAACCGGGCGAAGACATGGTGTTCACGCTCCAGGCGCAGGTTCGCCGCGTCAAGGAAGAGAAGCCGGTGGCTGTCGATGCGACCAACAAGTTCGCTGCGAAGCTGCAGTTCGCCTAAATCGGGGCGTAAACACTTTCACGAGGAGCCAGGCTACAATCTGGCTCCTCAAACTTAATTCTAATGGATAGGCCCAACTTCTAAAGGTCAAGTTGACCGATTCGGGGCTATTCAGACGAAGACGCACTAAACACTACGGGATAGCCATTCATGGGCATTACGGCACTCAAATATGCGGGTATCGGACCGCGCCAAACACCATCCGACGTCTGCATGATGATGGCCAATGTCGGCGCGCAGCTCGACAGCCAGGGATGGATGATCCGCTCGGGACACGCACAGGGCGCTGACCAGGCATGGGCCTGCCGTCACCGGCCACAGATGCGGGAGATCTACCTGCCATGGAACCGTTTCAACAACGGGGGCGGTGAAGGCTTTCATGTCAGCCCGAACACGGATGCCCTGGTGACCGTGGCCCGAGTCACCCATCCGGGCTGGGACAGGCTCAGTGATGGCGGCCGCAAGCTGATGATGCGCAACGTCTCCATCATCCTGGGACCGGAGCTCAACGATCCCGTGAAGTTCGTCGCTTACTGGGCTGAGCAGCGCACAGCTCAAGGTGGTACAGGCAATGCCGTCCGTCTCGCATCGTTGTATGGGATTCCCAGTTTCAACATCGCGTTTGACGACCAACAACAGGCCATGTCGACGTTCGTCGATACGTTCAAGCAGGCCTGCCTATGAAATAAGAAGGGGAAAACCCATGTCCAATCCGGACTCAAAGGAAGTGCTTCGAGTATTGCAGATGACCGAGCAGCAGATGATGGACGAAGAGATCATCAAGCTGTATCAGGCCTTCTATGCCCTACCCACCCACTATCCGCTTGCCATGTGCGATGTGCGCAGTGGCAGGGGGTTCGAACGATTGAACACGGCAGAAAGGACGATCGCTGAGCGCATTGTGCGCGTGATCCAGCAACGATGTCCTGTTCCCAAGGTCGAGCGCTGGAAGAAGTTCGAGGCACCGGCCGCGAATGATCCTGTCAAGCCTGAGATCCGCATTACCCACCACTGAAATGTGACTCGTGATTGGCTGCGCTGTCGCTGCGCCAATCCCTCGCGTCTCGTTGAGCCAAGGAGAAGAACATGATCAAAAACATCTGGACAATGACTATTCCTGTCCTGTCCACAGCCCATCTCACGCTCGAAACCCGCAACGAATTGAGCAACATGTCCCAGTTCAATGCGGACCTCACTGGCGTGAATATCTGCGCCGAGTACGCGGAAGGCTACTTCGCCTATTTCAATCAAGGCGACGATCCGGGCCACATGAGCGACAACGTAAACACGCTGCGCAACTGGGCCAAGGCCAATGGTCACGAATGGGTGCGGTTCGACTCGGTCGGCGATGCGATCGACGAGCTGCCACAGTACGACTGGTGAGCCAGGAGAGGACATGAAACAACTCAAGGCGCCTAATGGCAAACGCATCATCGGCACACTGGAACACGTACCGGGCTGTGCCGTCGTGAATGGCTGGAACCTTGTTGACGGCAAGCTGGAGCCTGACTACGCAGGTGGTTCCGACATGTACTGGGATGACTCAAAGACCCAGCGAGGTGCAGACGGTGAGATGGTCGTCCTCGACGAGGATGGCAACGAGCACTCTGTTGCTGATTGCAACTGGGATGACGAATAACCGATAGGAGCAAAGATGCAATCGACGCCGCTCAAGGAATACTTTCAGGAGCCCTTACCGACTGAACAGTCGGAGCTCCTCACCCAGTTCTACCGTGCGTACACCGCATGGATTGATGACGGTGCACCTGAACGCATCATCTTCCATCGCAACAGGGGACTGTGCGGCAACCTGCGTATATGGGCTCTGTCCGTCGGCATGAACTTGTTGGGTGATGAATACCAGGCAATACGTAGTGAGATGTACGGACAGTTTCGTAGTCGTTACATGGACGGTCTGCATCCATTCAATGATTCATTGAATGAATTCAATCACGAAGCAGACACACGCACATGTCACCAGAATCTGCAACGTATCAAGTGGGCCAGAAGACATGCTGAATGAGATTCGAACCACCAACAAGTATCACGGACATTGGCCCAACCGTCGCTATGTTTACATTGGCCGCCCTTCTCCTCTCGGTAATCCGTTTCCGATCGAGGATGGGCGTACCAGAGAGCAGGCTATCCAGCAGTATGAACAGTGGCTGTACCAGCAACTTGAAGCGGGTGAGCCCGCAGTCGTTGCTGAACTGGAGCGTATTGCAGGTCTGGTCATGGATGACACCGCTCAGCCCGTTTGTCTTGAGTGTTTCTGTTCACCCAAGGCCTGTCATGGCGACATCATCATCCAGGTAATCCAGAAAGCCATCGAGGCCAACACATGAACGACGACTATCACTGCTGGCTTGATCCCATCATCGAAGAACAGGCGAAGCACTATGGCCTGACCACACAACAGTTCTCGCAGCTCATGAACGACGCAGCGACAGAACAGGAGCGCATCGAGCGCGAGGGGGAAGACAGTTGAAATCCATTTTCGTATTCGGCAGCAATGAAGCTGGACGCCATGGCGCCGGCGCAGCACTCGAAGCGTACAAGAAGCACGGTGCACGCTGGGGCATGGGCTATGGCCACTACGGTGACTCGTTCGCCATTCCCACCAAGGACCAGAACATCGAGACGCTGCCCAAGGAAACCATTCGCGCTTACGTGAAGGGCTTCCTGGCGTATGCCAAGGGCCATCCGGAGTTGACGTTCAAGGTCACCCGCATCGGCTGCGGCCTGGCTGGTCTGAAAGACGAGGACATGTCCTTCATGTTCATGTGGGCATCGAGCAACCTGCTGTTCGATGAAGCGTGGAAGCAGCACATGGAAGACGGGATCCACAAACCCAAGTTCTGGGGGACATTCTGATGGCCGGCAAGTTGCGCATGTGCTGCCCCAACTGCGGCAGCGAGGACGTAAGCAAGGATGCCGCTGTCCGCTGGTGCTTCGAGACCCAGCAATGGGAAGTCTCTGGCATTTTCGATAACGCTAACTGTGACGCCTGCGAAAGCGAGCTGAAGCACCTCGACGAAGTATCGGAGAAATAAACATGCTGTCCATCCAGATGCAGAAGGATCTGTTCAATGCCAACCCGCTGAACCAGGAAGAACTGGTGCTCATGAGCGAAGGCAACCGGCCGATCAAGTCCTTCGAGACGCGAGAAGAAGCCAAGGCATGGCTGGAAGAGCGCAACAAGAAGCCGGGTGTGCACCCGACTGTGCGTCTCGTGAAGAAGATCACGCAATTCGAAGAGCTGGGGTACGTGTGAGTCTCGCCAGGGATGCCAAGGCGCTCATCTACGAGCAGCTGATCATTCAGGGTCTCTCCAAGGCACAGCTGGGCCGCATGACAGGCCTGGCACCCAAGGAGATCGACCGGATCCTCGACCTGAAGCACAACACCAAGATCGAGACCCTCGAGCTGGTGATGGAATACCTGGGCTATCAGCTCGTAACCACCGTTCGCCGGTGCATACCCCGCAAACTCGGAGAGTGACATGGAACAAGTCGTCGACACGAAGAAGGACCATCAGATCGAGCTCGAGCGTCTCTTCAGCAAGAATCAGCTCATGCAACGCATCCGGGCCGAGTTCGAGGGCTGCAAGGAAGTGAACTTCCGTGCATATGCCGAGAGCAAGGCCATTCCCGGTGACTTCGTTATCGAGCTGCTGGCCCAGATGGCCCTCCACAAACGTGCGGATCTGCCGACCATGATCGGCTGCCTGCGCTACCTCACGAAGACCAGCCAGGAATGTGCCGACCTGCTGCTGCAGTGTGCGATGGCGGATCTGCTGGACTGGTCCCCTGCTCTCCGCATCTTCATCGTGAAGTTCACGATCAGTGCCGACGTGCAGGCCGAGCTGGACCGCTTCCAGTATCCGCTGCCGATGGTCGTTGAGCCAAAGGAAGTGAAGCACAACGCCATGTCGGGCTACCTGCTCACGGGCGGCAGCATCATCCTCAAGCACAACCATCATGACGATGATGTCTGTCTCGACCATGTTAACCGCATGAACCGTGTGAAGTTCACCATCAACCTCGACACGGCCACCATGATCAAGAACCAGTGGAGGAATCTTGACAAGCCCAAGGAAGGCGAATCCCGAGAAGAGTTCGATCGACGAGTTAGGGCCTTCGATAAATACGACCGCACTGCTCGTGATGTCATCAGCACGCTCCTTGCTGAGGGGAATGAGTTCTACTTCACCCACAAGTACGACAAGCGTGGTCGAACGTACTGTCAGGGACATCATGCGAATTACCAGGGAACACCTTGGAATAAAGCCGTGATCGAGTTTGTGGATGCGGAGGTGGTGCAATGACCACACTCGCAGACATGCAGGAGCAGTGTGACCACTGCGGGGACGTGCTGGAAGTCGGACAGATCGGCCTGTGTGCTGACTGTCTGGTACAGCTGCACGCTACCCAACCCCTACCTGTCCCACGCTATCGCTGGGATCCCATCAACGAGGTTCGTCGTCCCGTCTGATGTATGGACGTATGGATGGCCATATTCACGTATGGACGTATGGTTATCCATACCGCTTCATGTAGCACTTGAAGTTCTCCCGTGCCCAGGCTAGTTTACGCACAGACCAACCTAATCATATTCAGGAGTCTGTGCATGCTCATTGCCGTTGCAACACGCAAAGGCGGGGTGGGGAAGACCACCATCGCCACCAACCTGGCAGCCCACCGGGCTTCACAGGGCCACGCCGTCAAGTTCATCGACGCCGACACGGATGAGTACGGCTACATGTGGGGGATGCTCCGCCGCCACAAGGAAGTCACGCCCAACATCCTGCTGGCCAAGATGACAGGTGCGATCTACTCGGACCTGATGGCCGAGCGGGATGCCCACGATACCGTCATCGTCGATGTCGGCGGGAAGAACTCACCGGAACTGATCTACGCCGTCGGCGCCTGTGACGTGCTGGTGGTGCCTGCCGAAGCGGGGCAGTTCGACGTCTGGTCGCTCACGGCCATGTCCACCATGATCCGTGAGATGCACGCCAGCGGGAAAACCTTCAAGGTGATCCCTGTCATGAACAAGATCTCATCGGACGATCGCAGCACGCTCACGGCCAACCTCGAGACGGAGTTCGAGAAGCTGGAGGAGGTGTTCGGCCTCAAGCCGCACAAGATCGTCAAGCGCAATGCCTTCAGCTGGGCCGCTGCTGAAGGCCGTGGCGTCACCGAGATGAAGCGCAGCCGGGATACCGAGAAAGCACAGGACGAGCTGCTGGAACTGTACGGGAGGGTCTTCGCATGAGCCAGAAGAGGGAATTCGCACCCGTGCCGGACTTCGTGCAGAAGATGGCCGAGAAAGCCCCTGGTGGCTCGGCAGTAGTCAATCCGGATCCCGTAACGAAAACCACAGATCACGTGACGACCGTTACAGAAGCCCGTCCAATGTTTCGCGTGAAACCATCGACCGAGAAAATGTCGGTCAATGTGCCCAAGGATCTGTACGAGCAGCTACGCGAGTACATGAAACTCACGGACATTCCGATGTCCGAGGTGATGGTGGAAGGCACCCGGCGGGAGCTGGCCCGCCGTAAGAAGGAAGGGATCTGACATGGATGCGTATGCCGCAGGCCGTATCGCATTCGACGAGGGTCTGGACTTGACGGACAACCCGTACACGCCGCTTTCCCCTGATTGGCATGACTGGCAGCAGGGCTGGAGCGACGCACAGGAAGAGGGCATATGACGGCCGAAGAAGAACAGCAGTTCGATCTGTTCCAGGCCGAGACCACGTGGTTTCACATGTTCCGGTCCATGGTCGACAGCGGGGATGCAGCGAAGATGGGCGGCAACGCCTTCATGATCTACGCCATCATCAAGAGCCACACGAACTTCAAGACGGGCAGGGCATTCCCCTCGATCGAAACGATCATGGAGAAGTCCGGCCTGTCCAAGTCGCAGGTGCTGCGTGAGCTCGACACACTGGAGGAGATGAGCTACATCACCCGAGCCAGGGAAGGGCGGAAGAACGTCTACACGCTGCGGGAGAAGATCGGCATTACCGACGACAAGGGCCGTCCCATGGCCGACGCCACGTGGGATTACGTGCCCGATGGTGTCCGCAGTGCGGTAGCCGAGCTCAGGCACGTGATGATGACGGGCGACTTCAAGGGCGCCAAGATCATCAACATCGAGAACATGACGGTGCACTTCAACCAGTTCAACGACCAGTCCAGTCAGATCAACATGCAGAGCGTGCTGGAGAACATGGACAAGCTGGATCCGGCTTCCCGTGACCGGCTGCGCAAGCGGCTGGAGGAAGTGCAGGCCCGCAAGACTGAATAGGTGTCAGCTGTGACACCAATCAATAGGTGTCACCCGTGACACGTATCGTGGGAGACACCTTCCAATGATGGAAAGGTTTCATCCAGGACACCTATTCATAGGCAACAGGTGTCACCCATGACACCCTAACGAGAGAGATGTTTACGTTAACAAGACACTGGATTAGGCTGGAGTTATCCACAGATCCGGTGGACTACCCTGTGAACAACTTATGAGCGATGAACCGAAGAACCTCATCCTGGTGAAGCTGGACCAGGTACTGGCCAAAGTGGACGCCATGGAAGACCGGCTGCACGGTGAGCTCGTGCAGGTCAAGGCACGGCTGACGGCCGTTGAAAAGCAGCTGCTCAACATGCAGGAGGCCATCGCCGCCCAGTGGGAAAACTTCGACCGGCACGAAGAGCGGATACGCAGGCTGGAGAAGCAGTGAGCCAGGAAAAGGAATCAGCCGCCATCGAGGCATGGGAAGCCTACCTCGCCGAGCAGAAGCTCATCGTGGGCATGCCAGGACTGCACGCCCGGCCCAGCTTCATCGCAGGCTATCAGGCTGCGCTACGTGCTTTGGCACCAGCCCCCGCCATCGTCAATGCTCGCATCGTCGGCTATGACGAAATGGACGAGGAGAGCAAGGAAGTCTGGGATCGGCACCTCGAGACCCAGCGTCGAATCTTCGGCCAGTAACAAAAGCATTCGTCGTACAAAAGCCACCTTTCATGGTGGCTTTTTTCATTTCTAAACCGGCAATTTCAAGGAGCCCATCATGCAGAAGTTCACCGGTATGCAGTACCTGATGATCGACATCGCTTCCAACTACGGCCTGGACAAGAAGGACTGGGATGTCCGCCTTGCCTGGTTCGAGCAGCACAAGGACTGCCTGCACGAGATGCTGGCCACCGCCGAGACACCGGCCCTGTTCTACGCAGGCGTGAAGGCATACGAGAAGGCCATGCAGGGCATTGCCACTGGCTACCCGGTCTCGCTCGATGCGACCAGCTCGGGCCTGCAGATCCTCGCCGCATTGACAGGTGACCGCAGCGCGGCCGCACTGTGCAACGTGATCAACACGGGCCGCCGGGAAGATGCGTACACGGGCGTCTACACGGCCATGGTCGATGCCATCGGGGAAGAGGGCAAGATCAAGCGTGAGGACACCAAGCAGGCCATCATGACCTCCCTCTATGGCTCCAAGGCGGTGCCCAAGGAGGTCTTCGGCGAAGGCCCGCTGCTGTCGATCTTCTACGCCACGATGAAAGCGCTGGCACCGGCCGCATGGGAGCTCAACGAGGCGTTCCTCGACATCTGGAATCCGGAGGCGCTGTGCAACAGCTGGGTGCTCCCGGACAACTTCCACGTGCACGTCAAGGTCATGAGCCAGGTGAAGGAAACGGTGCACTTTCTCAATGAGCCGTTCGATACGTTCCGCACCGTGAATGCCCCTGTGGCAGAAGGTCGCAGCCTCGGTGCGAATACGATTCACTCCATCGACGGCATGATCGTCAGGGAGATGAACCGCCGTTGTAATTACGACACAACTGTTGTGCAACGGGTCTGGAATGCACTGGATGGTGTGGGCGAGGCGGGCACCGACGAGGATGACGAACTGGTCCTGAAGTTGTGGAACTACTTCAAGGCCAGCGGCTACCTGTCGGCCCGTATTCTCGATCACCTGCGTGTGGACAACATCGATCTGGTCGATGCCGTCGAGATCCGTGAGCTGCTCAACAGCCTGCCGGCGAAGCCGTTCCAGATCATGACGATCCACGACTGCTTCCGCTGCCTGCCGAACTACGCCAATGACCTGCGCGAGCAGTACAACCGCCAGCTGATGCTGATCGCGAAGAGCAGCCTGCTGGACTTCCTGCTGAGCCAGCTGGTCGGCCGCCAGGTCGAGTGCGGCAAGGCCGATGACACCCTGTGGGAAGAGGTCATGGAGTCAAACTACGCATTGTCCTGAAAGGGCGAATAGTGTTGTGCGGAATCCACATCAATCCGTGGATTCCGCAGAGGAATAGGCCGGAATTTACATGCAGTTACACCTGACACAACGTTTGCAATAGCCTAACTGCCTGATTTTGCTGCCGGTCGGTAAGTCCGACTGCCTCACTCAACTTATCCTGATGGAACACCAATTCACCACGATAAACCTTTGTCATAGCACAATTTTAGCGCTACCGTTACACCAAATATATATCTAACAAACCTCTTTACAACTGTTTACTCTTTAGTCGGTATTTAGTTAGAATTCGCTCCTGCCTTGCATGTGGGACGTAAGAAATACCGATGTCAACAGGTATTTTTTCTTGGGGGTGAGCAACCCCTCAGAATTCCATAAGCGGCTCACCCGATCGGTGGGCCGTTTTCACTTGCGGGCCGAGAACATGAGGCCAAGGAGCCAGGAAAAAGAGATGAGCATCAATCCGTTTGCAGCAGCGCGGCAGTTCGTGTGGGATGGCATCAACCCGAAGATGGCAGACGGACAGGAGCGCTTCCTGTGCTACGCCCTGATGGCTGCACGTGACCGTGCCGGCGTTGAAGCCGAGGATTGCTACCGTGCACGGGCGATGATTCTCTCCCGTCTGGGTGAGTACAAGTATCTCGAATCCTGGCTGTGCAACGTGGCGGGCGTAAGCGTGAACGACACCACCCAGCAGAACATGCAGGCCTACCGCCTGCGCTGGCTCAATGAACTCGAACAACTCTGGAACACCGGGGTACACCAATGATCATCTTTCCGCAGCAGGAACGTGTTGTCCGGCAGATCTCGCACGTGATCAACATCTTCGCCGAGAGCGAGGGCCTGATCCGTCCGCACTTCCATCTGACCGGGCCGAGCGGCTCGGGCAAGTCGTACCTGGTCAACCAGATTGCCCAGGAGCGGCGCCTGCCGTTTCTCGAAGTGAATGCCGCCGGTCTGACAGCCGAAGGCCTGTCGGGCAACTCGCTGTCCAAGGCGCTGCGCAAGCTGCGTGAACACTGGAACGAGCCGAACATCATCTTCGTGGATGAGTTCGACAAGCTCTTTCAGCGCAACGGTGAAACCACCGAAGGTTTCCGTTCAATGGTCCAGGACGAGTTTTTGACGGCCCTTGAAGGTAAGTACACCTCAATATTTACCGACTACGGCAAGTATGAGCCCGTGCGGATTGATAACAGCCTGTTCATCTTCGCCGGCGCCTACAGCAACCAGCGCATCGTCGACATGACAGCGCTGAAGGAAGTGGGCCTGCGTCGTGAATTCGTCGGACGTGTGCCGCTCGTGTTCAGCACGGAGGAAGTGCCCGTGTCCGAGCTGCGCAAGGTGATCCCGAAGCTGGAGCTCTACCAGCGCTACAAGGGGCTGTATCCCAACACGAACGACGGCGTGGCCTCGAAGGCGATCGCTGCAGTGCTGGAGAAGCAGAACAAGGAACTGGGCATCGGCATCCGCCTGCTCAACTCCGCCGTCCATCAACACTTCATGCGAGACATCTGATGAGCAGCACTGTCAAACAATGTGGCTTCATCGCCGTGCTCAAGAACAAGGTCGATGAAGAGGAACGCGAAGCCGGTAACGAGAACCAGTGGGAGCTGAAGACCGGCGTTCGTGTCGGCTACTCAGGCGAACTGGTGTACGTCGACTTCAACTACGAGAAGCCCCTGCGTGAACGGGAAAACTTCTACGGTCTGTCCCTCGGCCCTACAAGGGCACAGCGGGGAGAGTCGCAGGCTGACTTTGAAGCGCTGATGTGCAAGTACGCGTACGACATCGAAAAAGGCTCCATCACACCGTACACCTGCATCTATTACAACGGCGGGGACAGTCCGCTAGACATGCTGACGAAAGACAAGCTCCTCGCCGGGGACGTGAGTGACCTATGAAAGCATTCCTGATTGATCCGATGGCCAAGACCATCACGGAAGTCGAGCACAACCGTGAATGGTAGACGCGCCGCAGACTGCGGGCAATTGATGTGCGCTTGGGCGCGGGGGAAAATATATGGCAGGCAGTTACAGACACGTTACAAACGATGATGGAACGTTCCGAGGCACGGACCTGATCGAGAACGGCCGGGACACTTACGAAGCCATCGAGGAAATGTGGCTGATGATCAACTGGCTCACTGGCGGCGACAAGGCGAAGATCCACGAAGCGTGGCTCGAAGGCTACTTTAAGCCGAACTGCCCGCCGTCTAACCTGCCACTTGCAACATTCGAGCGGTTTTGGGAAAGGGATTGATCGTCGCCAATGGCGAGAGGAGAAGGAGTGAGCGAAGAGCGTAAATACACGCTGGCCGAGATTAAAGCCTGGCGAGGAAGCGGCCTGGACGGGTAAAGGTCTTGTCCTTGGCTCCAATGCCGAAGGCGACAGCACCGGGCCGAAGATCACGCTCGATGAGCTGAAACGCATCGTCGTGTTCCTCAGCCCCGATCAACTCCTGACTTACATCACCGACTAACATGAGCAACGCAGACAAACGTGCGGTAGCAACCGACGCCCTCGAAACGCTGGGCATGATCCACTTCAAGCCCGAGGCACGAGACGCCATCCATCTGGCTGTCGAGCCAATCACAGCCGGCGAGCGTCTTCGCCCGAACGATGACATCGGCATCTACAAGGGCAAGGCATACCAGGCCGGTGAGCGCCAGTTCGCAGGCGAAGTAGTCCACGTCAAGGCACTGGGCAAGGTCGATCCGTTCCTACCGAACAACAAGTTCGTGACGGAAGGCCAGCGCTTCTGGCTCGTCGTCTACCCGCGCATGATCACTTCACTGCGCCATGTCTGGGATCACCCGGACTTCAAAAAGGGGGAATGATGGATCACCCGTACCCCATCGAAGAGCATGACGCTCGCCGCATGTGTGGTGATCCGCAGGCACTGGCATACGAGTGGATCAAGGGCTATGCCGCGAACCTCAGTGCGCGGGCGGAAGACGACACGTATAACCGTCGAGGTGGCATCACCGCCGAAGAGCTGATCGAGACAGCGATGACGCATTTGCCTACCGAAGATGATAGCAACCGTTGGGGTGACTACCTCATACGTGGCGGCACCTTCGAAGGCGAGAGCACCGACCCGGTGTTCTGGGACAAGCTCGCCGCGTTCCTTGACATCGAGATCCCGCAAACGGATCGCGGCAACTTCTTCAGCTGTTCCTGCTGACATGAAGACGGCAGACATTCTCGATCGCCGTGCCTCGATCCTGGACCGGATCATGGAGCGGGTACTCGTTGAGGACCGTGGCTTCATCCTCGATGGCAAGCCGTCACCCTGCCACATCTGGCAGGGACCGACGAGCGGCGAAGGCAAGGGCGGCGGCTACGGCCGCATGTCCCTGAATGCCCAGACAGTGGCCGTGCATCTCGTGGTCTACACGCATTACTTCGGCTACATCCCCGGCAAGAAGCAGATCGATCACCTGTGCAATCACCGGCTGTGCTGCAACCCGACACATCTCGAACTGGTCTCGCACCTGCGGAACCAGAGAAGGAGAGTTGCACGGGCTGCCACCGTCATTCCTTTCAAGAAGGCAGCATGAACGACACTGAACTGATGAACTGGTTGGAGTTGAACCCCAACATCCGCATTGAGCGTCTGTCCGGCTGGACTGACATACCGGACACGCGAACTGCAAGCCTCGTCCACTTCTGGCAGATCACAGATGATCATGGCCGTGAGTTCAAAGGTGACACCCTGCGTGATGCGGTAACTGCTGCCGCCAATGTGCGCTAACCCACAGTTGGTCTGACGAACACCTGGCACACTCCCCTCAAGTTAAATTTGAGGGAGCAAGCCATGCACGCACAACACTACGACATCGCCTACGAGAAGCTCGTGGATTACCTGCTTCACTTCTGTGTCAGCCGTATCTACGGCGAGGACAACGCCAGCCAGCAACAGCCGCGCACATTCGGTGGTCACACCGGCTGGGTGTCGCTCGAACTGAATGGGGATCCGGCACTGATCGAAGGCGATCTGCTCCTGCTCGCAGGACACAAGCAGCCGAAGTGGCGTATGGCGTGGCTGAAGAAGGTGCGCAAGTCAGGTATGAGCGCCGAGTACCTGGCGCAGAGCGTGATGGGCGATGGCGAGCAGACGTGGATGAGCAACGTCGAGGTCTCGCACTTTCATCGTCCCACCCTGGCTCAACACCCGGAGTGGCGCTGGACCAACGAACAGCACCAGTTTGCAGACACCTGGATCAATGTGGTCAGTGAGCACCGTAACACGCAGCTCATTGCGCCCATGATGCCGGTTTTTCTTGGGGACTCGGTAACCCTGAAGGCCCGTGCCCGGTTTGGTCTTGAAGACAGCAAACCCTCGATAACCCTCCCGGACTTCCGCAGCATCAGCAGTGAAGAACTGCTGCAGTGCTACGACACGCTGTGCCAGAAACACGACACCTTTCGTGCTTCCAAGGCGCCGGCGATGATCGTTCACCCGCCAGCGGAGGCCATCCAGTGATGACTCTCTAAATGTCCGACACGAACCTCTATCGCTGCACCCCCCGTCAACTCCGTGGCTTTATCACCGACGCACTCTACGCAGGCCTTGTCCCGTTCGTCCAGAGCTCTCCGGGCGTAGGCAAGTCCAGCATCATGAAGCTGGTGGCAGGTGACCTGAACCTGAAGGTCATCGATCACCGGCTCTCCACCTCGGCTCCCGAAGATCTGTCCGGTCTGCCCCGTTTCGATGAGAACGGTCAGGCCCGCTTCGCACCCTTCGCGGATCTGTTTCCGCTGGAGAACACGCCGCTGCCGCGTGACAAGAACGGCGACGAGACCCACCAGGGCTGGATGCTCTTTCTCGATGAGTTCAACTCGTCGGCCAAGACGGTGCAGGCCGCTGCCTACAAGCTGATCCTCGATCGCATGGTCGGCCAGCATCACCTGCACGAGCAGTGTGTGATCACGGCGGCCGGCAATCTGGCGACTGACCGGGCCATCGTCAACAACCTGTCGACGGCCATGCAGTCACGTGTCATCCACCTCGAGCTCGATGTCGTGTTCGAGGAGTGGCTCTACGACGTGGCCCTGAAGGAGAAGTACGACAGCCGCATCATCGCGTACCTGTCGCAGTATCCGTCCAAGCTGATGGACTTCCGCCCGGACCACAACGAGAAGACGTTCTGCTGCCCGCGCACGTGGGAGTTCCTGAACCGTCTGGTCAAGGACCAACCCGTCGCGGAAGCGAAGGCGCCGCTCTATGCGGGCACCGTAACCTCGGGCGTGGCAGTGGACTTCATCACCTTCACGCAGGTCTATCAGAACATCGTGAAGATCGACCAGGTGATCCGTGATCCGCACGGCACCCCCGTGCCCGTCGACAACAACTCGAAGTGGGCGACGATCTCGCACCTGATGGAAGGCGTGAACGAGCTGAACTTCAACGAGCTGTCGACCTACGCCGACCGCTTCGATCTCTCGTTCCGCATCCTGTTCATGCGCGCGGTGATGGTCCAGCATCCGGAGCTGCGCCAGCATCCGGCATTCGCCCGGTCCATGGGCGTGCTCAGCCGCTACCTGAACGGTTAGGACAGGCCATGGACACGCTGACGATTGCGACAAACCATCTGGGCTGGAACGTTGAGACGTTGACCCGGCAAGGATGGAAACCGATTCATGACACGCCATATGCACAACTGGAGGATGCCAGGGAGCTGCTCGCGCTCACGCAGCGTCTGAACCAGGAAGCTGAATACCGGGTGTATGAGGCACTCGAATTCCCCGTTAAGGAAAAAGCATGACCACCTTCCAGCACTTCGCATCCCGCGACGATGTGGTGCAGTACATCGGCAACGAACTGCTCTCCAGCCTTCAGGACGATCTGATGCGCATGGAAGGCTGGGAGCATCGCCACTACACTGACGAAGACCGCCAGGAGATGCGCAACCGCATCGCTGATGTGCAGGCCGTTATTCCCACACTTCGCTAGAGAGACACGATGATCACCATCAACACACGGGGTCCGGCTGACCATGGCTACATCGGCGGCCTGAATCACCAGAAGGTTGAAGTCTATGCACGCTCGCTGATGGAAGCCAAGCAGCGTGTCACCGAATACTTCAAGCCGAAGAAGAAGGACCAGCACCAGATCTGGGTGCAGCTGTGCGAGCTGAACAAGGAAGTGACCTTCGTCGAACAGCCAGTGGCGGTGGACTGATGCTGTTTCGCAACCGTAACCCACTGGGTCGAATCAATACCATAGTGCATGGCCTGGCTGAAATCGGAGATGGTTTGGTCCGTGTGCTGACGCTGGGTTTCCTCTGCACTACCTGGCCTGTTAGCTGGGCACGCTGGAGCACCCGCCGACACTTCCGGAGAAAACATGCAGCCCGCTGACACCAGCAAATTTGACATGACGCAGCTGAACCGGGAACTGGACCGCACCAAGTCCAAGGTCTTCCTGGGCAAGACAGCTGCCTTCCTTGGCTCCATCCTGTGCAGCCTGAATTTTGTCTGGACCGAGGAGATCCCAACGGCAGGCACCAACGGTATCGACTTCGTATGGAACCCTGTCTGGTTCCTGTCATTGCTACCTGCCACGCGTGAAGCCGTGCTCATGCATGAACTTTGGCACGTGGCCCGTCTGCACATGCTGCGCCGTGGCGATCGTTGTCCGGACGTGTGGAACTACGCCTGCGACTACATCATCAACATCGATCTGCAGGACGAGGGCTACTCGTTCGAAGGCACGCAGCCCTGTCTCGATGCGCAGTACCGGGGCATGGCCGAGGAAGACGTCTACGACCATCTGCAGAAGAACGGTGGTGGCGACAACTTCGGTGCCTGGCAACCGGGTGATGGTCCCGACATCATGCCGCTGACGCCTGACGAGAAGCACCAGGTGGTCAACAAGGTGGTGACGGCCATCCACCAGGCGAAGCTCGCCGGCGCAGGCAATGTGCCGGGCGGCATCGAGGATGTGCTGGACCAGTTCCTGGCCCCCATCATCCCGTGGCAGACGGTGCTGCAGCGCTTCTTTACACAGCTGCTCGACGAGAACTACACGTGGGCACGCCCGAACCGCCGCTACACCGATATGTACCTGCCGTCCCGCTTCACGGACGACGGGCGCCTGGAGAACCTGCGCTGGTACATCGACGTGTCGGGATCGATCACCCAGTCCGACATCGTGCGTTTCGGATCTGAACTCAAGTTTGTGAAAGAAACGTACAACCCGGAGAAGCTGTCGATCGTCCAGTTCGACACCCGGATCCAGCGCACAGACACGTGGGGCGAGGATGACCCGTTCGAGAAGATCGAGATCATCGGTCGTGGCGGCACGTCTCTCGAGTGCGTACGTAGAGATATGTTGGAGGAAAATCCGACCGCTGCTATCATCTTCACCGACATGCAGTGCAGGCCGATGGAGCCGCTCAACCTCGACATTCCCGTGATCTGGATTGTCACGGGTACAGGTGGTCACAAGCCTGCGTTCGGCGAAGTGATCAACATTCGGGGGTAGTAGATGGTCATCAACGGTTTAAAGCTGTGGTCGTCATTGCATCGGCGGCCGCCCATCAAGGACATGGTGTCCTTCAAGGTGGCCGAGCACGGCGTGAGCTATGGCCTGGGTGAGGCGGGATACGACATCCGTCTCAAGCAGGAGATCCGTTTCGACGGGGATTACCGGGGCGACCGCCGGGTGGCCGTGATCGAGCGGGATGCAGCAGGGCAGCTCACGCACTTCACCCAGCAGGCTGGCCGCTTCACGATCGCCTCGGCCATCGAGGAGTTCGACATGCCGCACGACCTGATTGGCGTTGTGCATGACAAGTCGAGCTGGGCACGCCGTGGCCTGTCCGTGTTCAACACCTTGATCGAGCCGGGGTGGAAGGGCTGGTTGACCCTTGAGCTCGTCTATCACGGCAGTGACGTCCTGGTGATTCCTGCCGGTGCTGGCATCGCCCAGGTGGTCTTTCACCAGATTGCGGAGCCCGCCAGCTATGACGGCAAGTACCAGAACCAGCGAGACGAACCCGTCGCAGCTATTGCCTCTGTGTAAGGAGTGCGGCGAGGCCAACGCCTGGTCCCTGTTGGGCAAGCGTTACCGCTTCATGTGTGGAGTCTGCTACCACAAGATCGAGGCCGATATGCAGGCCTTCAAGGCCAGCTGTGGAAACACTATCGACACGGATCGGCTCGACGTACTCGCTCGCCAGCTCATGAAGCTCAACTCTTCGTAGGCCCCTGATTCGTGTTTACACAAGGAACCAGAAATGGAACGGTATCACGTGCATTCACCTGCCACTGTGGCGGAGCTGAAGAAGCTGCTCAACGAGCTGCCTGATGACATGGAAATCAGCGCACTCACTCGTGGCCAGCGCACTCCCATCAACCTGAGCGTACAGTTGCGGGGCGCTGGTAAGGGCAAGGAGAACACAACCGTCACCCGTGGCGGAGTGCCGTTCCTGGCTGCCCATGATTGGCTTTGATTCGTGTTTTGTTTGGGGTCTGTCTGTTAGAACACATTGACAGACAGACTCGGATCATCCAGAATTAGAACTATGTTTGAGGGAGGCGATTATGTACCCAGCTCTTCTGCTGATCGTACTGGCTGCTGCCCTCGCCACAGAACACTGGTCTCGTGCAGTGGACCGTGTGAATCCTGACTACTCTTCACCGCGTGAGCGACCGGAGCAGGATGAGTATGGCTAGGGCAGACCTGAACCATGAACTGCACATAGGCATGTAGGAGTGCTTTGCGCCCGTTGCGGTTATAGCAGAGCACTCCCATATGCCCATTCCCTAAGGGTGGAGATCGAAAGGTCTTCACCCTTTTTCTGTTTACTGAGAGGACCAACATGGCACCGACAATGACCCAAGCAGAGAAGGACGTACTGAACGAACGTCGCCGGCAGGTGACGGGTGAGAACTTCACCGCCCGAGGCGACGACCAGTACGACCAGGGCACGCTCGCATCCGCTGCAACCTGCTACGGCATGTATGCGGCCGACATGCTGCACCCGTTGAGCCAGGGAGACGGATTCCGTGCACTGGAAGGCAAGCCCCCCATCAACTGGCCGTGGCGTGCCGAGTGGTGGAAGCCGAAGAACCCTCGTGATGCACTGGTCAAGGCCGCCGCCATGATCATTGCCGAGATCGAATCGCTCGATCGAAAGCTGGCTGCCCACAAGGACTGACATGAGTGATCTGCCTGATGTAACTGTCCTGCCCAAGGACATGACGAGCTTCATCTCGTCGTTCGCAGATCTGCAGCCATGGCAAAGACAGTTCATTGAGACACTCACCAGGGTGGACTTTGCAGAGATGGAAAAGCGTCTGATCAGTGCGCAGATCCGGCCCAAAGGCAAGTCGATCATGGAGCGCCTGTTCGTTGCCTGTGACTGGGCGGATGGTTTCGACTATACGGCAGTGATGATGAGCACCATCACCGACGGGGGTGTCCTGTGCATCATCGACGACATCTCGGACGGTCAGCTCAACCCGGTAGCGATCAAACGGCTGAGCGAGATCTACAGGGACACACCACCCACGCAGACCCGCTCGACACCGTACCGGGAAGACGGGTACTTCGGCGACAAGCTGCTGGACATGAAAATCGGCCGCATCGACGGCTTCCGTTTCATCGAGTCGCCCATCAAGGCTGTCGAGCCACTGCCTGAGCCAAGAGCAAGGAATGGTGCCCGTGCCAACCGCAAGACGCAGCAGGCCAAGGCCAAGCTGCCGTTCTATCACAAGAACCGGAGGTTCTAGTAGGTGCGTACCCAATTCAACCGGTCGGTCAAGCGACCCGTCAAGCTCCCCGCCCTGTTCCGGCATACCGCCTCGCAGGAACTGGAGCTGAAGATCATTCCGCATGCCCACCTGCAGGCTGTCATTGACGGCCGTGGCGGCGAGAATGAATTCCTCACCGTCGTATACCGTGTGATGGTCGGCGGCTCGCTCACCTCCTATGCGGATGAAGAGGGCGAGAGGGCACTGGAAGGCATCTTCACAGCAGCACTCAATGCGCTGATCAACATCGGTGAGCGCTATGAGCAGCTGCAGAAGTTCAGCTGTCTGGGTGATGAGATCTATCCGGTCAAGGAAGCCCTGAACATGACCGACGATCTGCAGGCACTCACCACCCGCAAACAGCAGTCCCAGGTGTACCTGCAGGTGTCCCACTTCGTTGGCAGCTTTGCGAAGACCATGCGCAACCTGCGTGCACTCCAGGAGAAGTACCAGTGACTCCCACCCGACAGCGGATTCTTGATGCGCTGAAGACGGGCGACATGACCGTCAGCGAGGTTCACCAGTTCCATCTGCCTGACATGGCCCGTTCAAGTGTCCATGAGGCAATCGAACGGCTGCACAAGGCAGGCGAGATCCACCGGTCGAACTGGTACAGGACGGTAGGCCCCCTGGCTCCCGTTTACCGGTTCGGACCGGGCAAGGACAAACCGAAACCCAAGGCACTGTCCGAGGCCCAGCGTACTGATCGCTATCGCACGGAACACGATATCGAGGTTCGGGTAAAACGTGCAGCCCGTGAAGGCAACCCGCTTGGTCCCTGGTTCCAGCTGTTGCAGAGATGAGTTTACGTCTCCGCGCGTTAACGTTAGAATCAAGTTTGTAGTAGTTTCTGGGGGCTGCATACCCCGGAAAGCAGTGCGTGTTAGGGGTGTTCCGGAAGGACACCCCTCTTTTTCCACCACTGTTAGACATATCTTTGTAGTACCGTGCTCTCACACCTGGTCGGCCCTCGGAATAGCCAGGTGTTTTCGTGGAGCAGATACCCCCGTGTCTGCTCCGCTTTTTTCCCAGTCGTTTTATCCGGTGCATCACGGGATGCTCCCGATAAGCCGATTAGGAGAACTCAATGCTGAGCGAGAAGCAGTACCGGGCAGCACTCGACATCGTGCTGAACATCCCGAAGGGCGATGGCGCCAACTGGAACAACGATTTCATTCTGGGCTGTGCCATGCACGGCCTGGTCCTGCTGCCGGTCAGGCAGAGCCCGAATCCGCCATTCATGCACTACGGACTGGCACCCATCTCCTACCAGGAAGAGAACGGGCATAGAGCCTGGTCCGAAAGCTGGATCGTCGATGGTGACTACGAGGACCACCTCAAGAAAGAGGTGGCCAGATTCAATTTCACGCCACTACAGAAAAAGAGATAACCAACATGCAAGTAGCCGATATTCAGGGTGAAGCCACCGCTGCCACACTCGGAGCGCAAAAGACCACCGCCATGGCCATGGTGCAGGACGCATCGTTCCTGATGATGCTCTCCACCAACCTGTACTCGAACCAGCAGCTGGCCTGCATCCGCGAAGTGCTGTGCAACGCATGGGATGCGCATATCGAGTCGGGCATGACGCATGTACCCGTCAAGGTCACCATCACCGCCGAGGGCGAGCTGGTCATTGAAGACAGCGGCTACGGCATTCCGGAGGACATGTTCGAAGCGGTCTACGGCACGTTCGGCGGCTCGACCAAGCGTACCAACAAGGCTGTCACGGGTGGCTTCGGACTGGGCTGCAAGTCGCCGTGGGCGTACACCGAATCCTTCCGGGTGATCTCCGAGAACCAGGGAAAGAAGGTGATCTACAACCTGGTGCGTGCCAGCGTCGAAGCTGACGGACTGCCCGCCATCACCCGTGTGATGGAGATGCCGACGGAACGTAGCGGCCTGACCGTGCGCTTCCAGCTGCGTGAAGCTGACGTGCGCACGATGAAGCACTACATCCACTACGTCGCCATGCACGGCGACATGCTGGTGGACCTCGAGCATCAGGGCACGGTCGAAGCCCTTACCGGCGAGCCGATGGGCGTGGAACGTCTGGAGCGGATCAACCTGGATACCACACCGGGTAGCTATGACGTGGATCACGAAAAGTGGCACACCCACTACATGGGCCAGCACAAACTCTACGTACGCTACGGTGCTGTCATCTACCCGATGCTCGAAACACCGGGCACGCAGAAGGCCGTTGATCTCCTGAAGGAGTTCATGGAGATGGTCGGCTTCAGGAAGATGGTGGTGCAGGCCGCGCCCGGTACGCTGGCACTGACCCCGAACCGTGAATCGCTCTCGTCCAGCCGGATGACGGAAGATGGCATCACGGATCTGTGCGTGGCACTCGTGGCCCGCATCGAAGAGGATCTGATCAGGCAGATCCCTGGTTCGATCCAGAAAGCCTGTGAGTACCTGGAGAAGGGCGAGTATCACAGCACGCTCACCTACTACAAGGACGTGCGGGAAGCGATCACGCCGGATTCGGTGCGTCGCTATCTGGCTTCCCAGCTCGGTGTGGCGAAGTACACGAAATATCTGCCGCTGCTCAATGCGGCCGAACACCGTGGCTTCAAGAAGATTCACGTCTTCACCAACAAGGCAGCGACGGTTCACTTCCAGAAGCTGCGCCGGCGCATCAAGAACTGTCACTGGTCGCACCGTGTGTCGCTGGAACAATCCTTCCTGCGACGCTATGTGATGCGTCCGCTGTCCCGTGTTTTCCAGGCCCATCCGCAGCTACTCAAGCAGAAGGAGATGGAGTACGCAGGCAAGTATTTCTACGACCGGGACAGCCGGACACACTGGCTGGACAAGATGCCAGGTGGGGAATCGTTTCCCCAGCTGGCTCAGCTCGTGGATAACCCCATCGTGTTCATCACGCAGCGTACGCGCCGCCTGAAAGACAGCATCAATGACTGCCCGTTCCTGACGTTTGGTTCGGCTTCGTGGGTCTACAAGATCGCACCGAAGGACCAGCGCAAGGACGCCATCATCGAAGCGTTCAAGGACCACGGCTACCAGGTGGTTGACCTGACGCTGAACCACGACTGGGATGATGCAGCACACGAGCTGCTGGAGCAGTCACGCAACCGCAGCCGGGACAAGGCAGCCACGGCCACGCTGCCGGGTATTGCGGGCAAGCGTACAGCCAATGCCCTGATCTCGCTGACCAGCATCTATCACGCTGACGGCACCCGCAAGATGGGCCATGGCTCCATCAAACTGCTGGAAAAGGAGGATGTCGAGACGACGGATGAACCGCTGTTCTACCTGGAAGTTGGTAGCCTGGCCCAGCATGGCGGACTGGGCGCCTATGGTAACTATCTGGACCTGACCGATGATGAGCGCAAGCGTGCAGTAGTCGTTCGCACGGGTACTGAGAAGAACATGGCCATCAAGCGCGGTGCTGTCGAAGCCAACAAGTACCTCGCCCGGAAGATGTGGGACCGCGTTCACTCGAAGGAGTATCAGGACTACTGCACGAAGCAACGCAGGGATGCGCTCTTCGATCAGTACCATGCCCATCCGGACCATCTGGAACTGCTGGACTACCTCGGCATCAGGCTGCCTGGGCTGGACAAGCTCGTCAACAATCCCCAGCTGGAACAGCTCCGCGAGCGTGTTGAACACGTCTCCGGGAGTGCTTTTCTGGCCTGGATCCCGGAGCTGACGATGGACCAGCTCACGCACTACAGCGAAGTGATCCAGAAGTACCAGCTCGTCGAACTGCCCGCCATCAAGAAGCTGAAGGCACTGCGCCAGGATCCCCTGATGCAGCGTCTGTTCTCTGGTTCCCACACGCTGGAGTGGATCAAGAAGTACCCCGACCGCAAGGCGGCCATCAAATCGCTCGTCATGAGCGCCATCAAAAACGGAAACTGAAATGAACAACAACCTCGTGACGATCGTGGCTCTCTCGGTCGATACGCGTCATGCCGTGCTGTACATGCAGGACGGCTCGACGCACATGATTGCGCAGGGTGATGCACGCCTGCCGAAGATCGTCGAGCAGTCGAAGCACAAGCTCGCCAACAACGAGCCGGCACTGGTCGACATCACCCCCATCTTCGTGCAGCGCACGGAATTCGCGGATGCGGAGAAGGGCACCAAGGGTGTCGTGAAGTTCCTGCGTGTGGCGAAGAGCTTCCTCAAGTCACTCGTGAACACCGAGTCCCCTGAGAAGGTGGACGAGGCAGTCGCCCATATCTCGCCGCTGACCATCGGCGTATTCCCCGGCCAGCCGGCTGGAGCCAAGGAGGAAGATGAACCGCAGCACCCGGCAACCAATGACGCCGATCTCAAGGTGGCAGCGCCGGCTGTGGCTGATGCGGCTCCGGTGGCGGCTGAGCAGAACGCAACTACCTGTCAGGCCCAGGCAGTCCTGACCAATGACCAGAAGCTGGACGCAGCCCGTACGCGTATGCAGCAGCTTGTCGGCAACAGTGTGGGCACGGCCGATCCGGCATTCCATGCACCGCTCGATGAAGAGAAGGAAACGATCGTCGCCGTGCACGAGACGAGCGGGGCGATCATTCCCGATGCGCACAAGCTGGCCCGCCAGCTGCGTTCGGCGCAGAAGCTGCAGGATTACGCCGGCTTCCAGAAGTTCATCGAACGCCTGTCGGCCATCATCGACGACCGGGGCCACTCGGTCGAAGACCTGATGAAGTTCATCGAAAAGGGTGACCTGCCCATTGCCGATGACGGCAGCATCGTCATCTACAAGCGGCTGAACAGCCGGGGCAAGGACACGTTCGCTGACTGCCACACGGGCAACGTGCGCCAGAAGGTCGGCTCCTACGTGTTCATGAAGCCGGGTCTGGTGGATCCGAGCCGCCGCAAGGACTGCTCGAACGGTCTGCATGTGGCCACGCTCGGCTACATCCGCAACTTCAGCGGCGACGTGACGGTCATCGCCAAGGTCCGTCCGGAGGATGTGTTCGCCGTGCCGGAATACGACCTCACGAAGATGCGGGTATGCGGCTACCACGTGCTTGTGAACCTGCCGGAGAAGCTGCGCACGCTGGTGAACTCGGGGGGCTCGCTCTCCAGTGATCCGGACGGTGCCCGCATCCTGAACGACGTGCTGCGTGGCAACCACATCGGCATCATCCAGCACGTCGAGATCGGTGGCCATCGCGGCACCAACATCACGTACACCGACGTCGACGTGAAATCGGCCGACCAGCTGCCGGCTCCGATCCTCGGCAAGGCAGAGACGCTGGACATGCAGGAGGTGCTGGAGGCAAAAGCGCCGGTGGCGCCTGTCGTCAAGGCACGGGAACTGGTGGCGGACACGGCGGTGATAAATAAGGTTATGTCAAATTCGACGGAGAAGACCGAAGAAGGCGACAGTAAACCGAAGAAGCCGAACCAGGTAGGGAAAGCTGCCCTGCTCCACGAAGCAATGACCAGGGCCATGACCTGGCCGCAGGAAGTGGCGGCGGCCCGTGAACTGCTGGCGTTCAAGAAGCAGGCTCGCAAGAGCTGGGCGGCACTCGGTCTGCCGGATGACATTGGTGAGCAGGTCGACAAGCTCCTGAATGCCGGTGCACCTGCTCCGAAGTCCAAGCCGGTAAAGGCTGCCGGAAAATCGGTCAAAAAGACCGCGAAACCGGTTCAAAACCGTGACAAACCGGTTACTCCCCAAAAACAGGATGGGGGTAAGACCACCCTGTCGATGGTGGAACTGGCGATCGAGCAGCTGAAGGAAGGCCTGCCTAGCGTCCAGGTGGCCGAAAATACGGGGCTCTCGAAGGATCAGATTTATCGGATCAAAAAGAAACTGACCCCGTAAGTGTGGTCTAGCGAACACTCGGTAAGTTCCGCTCTCTTTCAAGTTAACTCTAGTAATGGCAAACTAGAGGTTATTTTTAGGGAGTGGAGTTCTCATGTCTAATGTTTATCGAGCAAATCGCAAGGCCTCAGATGCGGACATTATCCGCCTGAACAGTGTTGGACTGTCGTTGTCCACCATTGCGAAGCAACTGGATTGCCATCCAACCACGATCACCCTTCGGTTGAAGGCACTGAATATTGCCCCAGCCGATACGAGGCGGACTTTCATGGAGGACATCTTCCTCTCACTGTCGCCTCAGCAACAGAACTGGCTCGTTGAACAATTGGGGCCGCATATCTCCGTCAAGGATTTCATGCGGAACCTCCTGGTCAAGGAGTTCCTATCCAAATCCAACGGGAACAAACACGAACATGAAGTCGAGAAGTCTGCCAGCTAATACCTTGAGTGCTACCCTCCAATGGTTCCAGGAAGCTCGTCCCAATCCGACAAGCAAACAGTTCCACACTCAGACAGGTGTGCATTTCGAAGAAGTCGGAGAGATGCTTGATGCCATCACCCCGGTTTCCCCCACCGCTATCCACCTGCTGCATGACGCGAAGGTAGCACTGAAGGCATTGGCCACGTATCTGAAAGGCGCCGACAATGCGATCACGGTTGAACCCAATGACCGTGCGGAGTTCCTCGACGCTATCTGCGATCAGATCGTGACAGGCACTGGCGTTGCCCAGCATCTCGGTTTCCCGCTGGTGGAGGCCATGGATGAGGTCAACGCTTCCAACTTCTCCAAGTTTGTTGACGGCAAGGCTGTCGTCGATGCCAACGGCAAGATCATGAAAGGACCGGACTTCTACAAGCCGGACCTCTCCCAGTTCGTCCCGCAGCGCATCGCTGTTCTCGCGGACTAAATCCCCCTCTTCTACCGCTGTCTGCTTTGCTCCCTGGCTCTTCGCTTGGGAGCAGGGCTTTCTATTGCCTGGAGGCAATGTGGATCGACTTGACTTCGCCCCCTTGAACCAGGGGCAACAGAAAGCCGCTGAAGGCTTTTTCGAATTCCTGTTTGGCCCAGACAAGGAGCTGAACATCTCCGGCCCCGGCGGTGTGGGCAAGACCCACCTGATGGGCCACCTGATCGACAAGGTGATGCCGCAGTACCTGCAGACCTGCAAGATGATGGGGATTCCTGCCGAGTACACCGAAGTGCAGATGACGGCCACCACCAACAAGGCGGCTGAAGTGCTGGCGGAAGCCACGGGCCGCCCGGCGGAAACCGTGCACTCGTTCATGAACCTGACGCTGAAGGAAGACTTCATCAGCGGCAAGACCTACATCACCAAGGGCAAGGGCTGGAAGGTACACGAGAAGAAGATCATCTTCATCGACGAAGCGGGCATGACGGACACCACGCTGCGCATGCACATTCTCGATGGCACGAAGAACTGCAAGATCGTCTACGTCGGCGACCACTGCCAGCTTGGCCCCGTGATGGAGACGGTCTCACCCATCTACCTGGATGAGCTGCCCTTCTTCGAGCTCACCGAGCCGATGCGCACCAACAACCCGCACCTGCAGGCGATCAACCAGCAACTGCGCAACACCGTCGAGACGGGTGAATTCCTGCCGATCCGGATCGTGCCGGGTGTCATCGATCACCTCTCCGACGAGCAGATGGAGTACGAGGTAGGCCTCAACTTCACGCAGCAGACGCATGAGAAGCGGATCCTCGCCTACACCAACAAGCGGGTCGTCCAGTACAACGATCACATCCGGTCGCTGCGCCAGCTGCCCGAGCACTTCGTGCAGGGTGAATTCCTCATCAACAATTCCGCCATTCGTCTGAACAATGGCATGATGAAGGTCGAGGAGGAACTGGAGATTGCCTACCAGTCGGGCGATACCGAGATGGTTCCGCTCGGTGCCAACGTCGAGCTCGAAGTGCGCGAAGTGACGCTGAAGAACCGCTATGGCAGCGCGTACCTCAACGTGCAGCTGCCCGTCGACCGGGACCACTTCAACCAGCTCCTCAAGTGGTACAAGTCGCAGAAAAACTGGGAACGCTTTTACCACCTGAAGGGCAACTTCCCGGATCTGCGCCAGCGTGATGCGGCCACCGTGCACAAGGCACAGGGCAGCACCTACGACACGGTGTTCATCGACCTCGGCGACCTGAGCTCCTGTCACAACCCCAACATGGCCGCACGGCTGCTGTACGTGGCATTTAGTCGTGCCAGGCAGCGTGTGGTGCTCTACGGCGATCTGGCTACCAAGTACGGCGGCCTGACGCAGTAGCCGAGCCAGTGAGGAAACCATGGCTGATGACCAGATCTATCGCTTTATCGACGCGATCAAGACGAAGCTGTTCGAGCCGGAAGAGCGGCGCCTGAAAGCAGGCATCGACCGGCTGGTTGAGCAGAACGAAGAAATCCTGAAAGACAACATGACACGGGGTTTCATGTTCGCCGGGGAGACCTACCAACACAGCGAATCCCGGATGCTCTACAAGTCCTACCCGATGCTGGCCTGGTCCCTTAACGAGGAGATGGAGCGATGGCTAAAGGATCGAAAGGCCGTCAACCTCGACAAGGACCAGATCGGCCAGATGCTGTTCCGGCTGTTGAGCCACGTGATGCTGGGTCCGGACCAGCTGCAGGAAACCAGGGATGCCCTGCCGGAGTGCCTGGTCCCCCTGGTTCCGGTATTTCAGGGCATGTCGCGCAAGTTCAACACCCAGTTCTTCCTGCGATCGGACCGGGACTTCAGGCAGTACGCGAAGATCCTGCCGAAGATCGAGATGTACGCAATGACCCGACTGATTTACTGAGAACGAAGATGCGCCATCACTTTTACGCCGAGCAACCCGAATATCCGTTGTGCCTGCTGGTGGGTCAGATCCGCAAGGACGACATCCGCCAGGCGTACTTCACGGAGTCGGGTGTCGACGCCGAGGACTGCATGGTGCTCGACCTGCATTTCAACGGCAAGAAAACGTCCGTCACCGAGATGAAGCAGTACATCACGGAATGTGTGCAGCCGGCGCTCGACGACTACAAGGTGCAGTACGTGCTCTGCACCGACAGCGGCTACTTCAAGGTGCTCACGGGGGTGGCCAAGGTCGATGCGAATCTGGGCTACGTGCTCGACTCGAAGTTCGGCAAACAGAAGGTGATCTTCGCTCCCGGCTACCGGCAGATCTTCTACGATCCGGCAGGTGTCAAGACGAAGATCGCACGGGCCATGGAAGCGATCGTCGCGCACGCCACGAATGCCTACCAGGATCCCGGGCACGGCATCATCCGATTTGCGGACTATCCGACGACCGATGCCGAGATCGAGGCCTGGCTCGTGAAGCTGCTGGAGATGGACGTACCGCTCTCCATCGACATCGAGGCGTTCAGCCTGAAGCACTACGACGCGGGAATCGGCACGATCAGCTTCGCCTGGAACCAGGGGGAAGGGATTGCCTTCCCGGTCGATTATGTCCCCATCGAGGGTGCCACCGAGGCGCCCTACGGCATGCAGGCGAGGAACGAGCACCGGCGTGAGCTACTGCGTGCGTTCTTCATCCAGCTGCGCAGGAAGAAGCTCTTCCACAACATCGCCTACGACGCCTATGTGCTGATCTACCAGCTCTTCATGGGCCACATCTGCGACACGGAAGGCCTGCTCAATGGGCTCGAAGTGATGCTCGGTGAAGGCGAGTGGGACTGCACGAAACTGATCACCTACCTGGCGACCAACTCGTGCGCTGGCAATGAGCTGGGCCTGAAGGTGCAAGCACAGGAGTTCGCCGGCAACTATGCCCAGACCGACATCGAGGACATCTGCAAGATTCCGCTGCCAGTGCTGCTCAAGTACAACCTGATCGACTCGCTCTCGACCTGGCATGTGCACGACAAGCACTACGCCACGATGGTGGCCGACCAGCAACTGGACGTGTATCAGTCGCTGTTCCAGCCGGCCACGCTCGACATCGTGCAGATGCAGCTCACCGGCATGCCGCTGAACATGGGGCGGGTGCTGGAAGTCGAGGCAGCCCTTCAGGCTGTCTATGATGATGCCGTCGGCCGCATCAAGCAGACCCAGTGCATCCAGCGCTTCGAGTACCGTCTGAAGGAAAAGTACATCGAGAAGAAGCACGCCGAGTGGAAGAAGAAGCGCATCACACTGGCCGAAGTGCCCGATGATGTCGTGTTTAATCCACGCAGCTATCCGCAGATGCAGGATCTGCTGTACACGATGCTGGGCCTGCCCGTCATTTCCTACACGAACACCGGGCAGCCATCGGCTGATGGTGACACGCTGGAGAAACTGCAGAACCACACGAAGGATCAAGACGTGCTGGATCTGCTGGCGGCACTCATTGACCATGCGGCCGTCGACAAGATCCTGGGCACATTCATCCCGGCGATGAAGAATGCCCAGCTGGGACCGGACGGCTGGCACTACCTGTTCGGCAACTACATTCTTGGCGGCACGGTCTCTGGCCGCCTGGCATCGAATAACCCGAACATGCAGAACCTGCCGGCCAATGTGGCGATGCTCATCTCGGCGGCACTGCTTGCCATGTACCCCTTCCTGGCGCAGTTCACCAAGAAGGGCAAGCTGTCGCTCGGCAAGCTGATCAAGTATTGCTTCATGGCCCCGCCGGGCTGGCTGTTCTCGGGGCTGGACTTCGCATCGCTCGAGGACCGGATCTCGGCGCTCACCACCAAGGATCCGGAGAAGCTGAAGGTCTACACCGACGGCTACGACGGTCACTGTCTGCGGTCCTACGCGTATTTCGGTGACCAGATGGTGGGCATCGTGAATACCGTGGTGTCGATCAATTCGATCGAGACCAAGTACAAAGACCTGCGGCAGGAATCGAAGGCGCCGACGTTCGCCCTGACCTACCAGGGCACCTGGAAAACGCTCATGACCAACTGTGGCTTTTCGATGGAGAAGGCCCAGATGATCGAGGGCAAGTACAAGGCGCTCTACAAGGTGTCGATCGACTGGGTGCAGGCCAAGCTCGACCAGGCCTCGAAGGACGGGTATGTCACGGCAGCATTTGGTCTGCGGGTCCGTACGCCCCTCCTGGCTCAGGTTATCCGTGGCACCAGCAAGACGCCGCATGAAGCGGAAGCCGAAGGCCGGACGGCTGGCAATGCCCTCGGGCAGAGCTGGTGCCTGCTGAACTCGCGGGCCAACATGGAATTCATGCAGAAGGTGCGTCAGTCGAAGCACCGGCTGGACATCCGGCCCTGCGCCCAGATCCACGATGCCGGCTATTACCTGATCCGGGACGACATCGATGCGCTCCTCTACACCAACGAACACCTGGTGAAGGCAGTGCAATGGCAGGATCACCCGGACATCGAGCACCCTGAAGTTAAGTTGGGGGGAGAGTTGTCCATCTTCTATCCCTCCTGGGACTCGGAAATCACCCTCCCCAATGGGGCGTCAGAGGCCGTTCTGGTCGAGACAATCGAGACTGCTCTGGCTGCTGCGTAAACTACTTGTAGTTATGTAGCCTGGTCGGTTAATATCCATTTATTAGATATAACTTAGAGGAAGCCAGTTACACTGGCTGCCCTCTCCTTTCCTACGGGACAGATCATGAACAATCAAAAAGCAGGTGACCGCAAGTTCTACTTCATGGTGGCCGCCACGGTGCTGTTCAACATGCCGGAAGCGGACGATCAGGTGTCGGTCAACACGGCGACGCTCAACGCCATGCTCACACACGACAAGGACGTGTTCCCGGCCCGCATGCTCGGCAAGGCCCAGCAGGCTGTGCAGATGCAGCTCTTCAAGAAGCTGGGTGAAGAGAGCACCAAGGCGAATGTGCTCGACGTGACGATCCTGAACGTGATGAACCTCGGCTACATGACGGATGCGGAGTTCCAGGCAGTACCGGAAGGCACGCAGCAGACGGAGAAGAAGCCCGGCAAGCTGAAGGTCGTCGGCGGCGCAGCGCCCGTCACGCACTGAGGCTGCCGCCATGAGCCAGGAAGGAAAACTCACGGGCGGCCGGGTGAACTACTACCTGGCCCAGGTGGACCATCCGCAGCGTGAAAACCAGGCACCGTATCAGGCCGAGTGCGAGGACATCATCCAGGCGCTCGGCATGACGTTCGACGAAGGTTGCCTGTTCAAGGCGCTGTGGCGCACAGCAGCGGCCCGTCTCGGTAACGGCAAACCCGGACTGAAGGCGCTCTACGACGCCGAGAAGATGGTGCATTACGCAGGCCGCATCCTGAAGCAGACGAAGCAGGCCACACCCATCATCGATCTGATCGGCAACTGATCTGTTTTTTCTGGTTCGCAGGAACCTGTCATTCACTTATTAACCACCGGAACAATCCATGAAAAAGTCTCTCCTCGTTGCTGCCCTTCTCGCTTCGGCTGTTGCCGCTGCTGTCTCGACGCCCGCTTTCGCTGACCAGGCTGGTCCCGTCAACGAAGGCAAGTACGAACAGGTGCAGTACAAGTTCGGCGCGTCGGACGACAAAGACCCGTTCAAGTCGGGCAACTTCAGCGACGGCCGTCTGCCCGACGGCACCATCGTGATCCGTGGCGGCCAGTAACACTGTCACGTAGGACCGGGACTCGAGGGTCACTGGTCCTTTCCCGGTCCCCGTACCCTCCTTCCCGCCTGGCACTCCTAACATGACAGCACGCGTCACCAACAATAGCGGCATCTCGTTGCCGCTCGCCGTGTGGTTGCTCCACGACGAATACGACTACGTGAACGAAGAGAACTACATCAGCGCCACCCGCCTGATGCGGCCGCTGCGTCACCTGGTCCTGCCCCACCGCATTCCCCCGGCCCAGCGCCCGGCACCCGATGTCGAGGATTACATCGCCTCGGCACTGGGCAAGTCGCTGCACGACTCGATCGAAAAGGCATGGCTCAAGGGCCACACGGCCAGCCTGAAGATGATGGGCTATCCGGATGACGTGATCGATCACGTGCGCATCAACCCGGAAACCGTCGAAGACGGTGTGATCCCCATCTACATCGAGCAGCGTGCCAAGCGCACGATCGTTGTCAACGGGAAGATGTACACCATCGGCGGCAAGTTCGACATGGTGATGGAAGGCATTGTGATGGACAACAAGTCCACCACCGCCTATACCTGGTTGTACGGAGGAAAGGACGATGACTACCGTCTGCAGGGTTCGATCTACAAGTGGCTGAACCCGGACAAGATCACCGAAGACTTCATCCGCATCAACTTCATCTTCACGGACTGGCAGGCGATGCAGGCCCGCACCAATCCGAAGTACCCGCCCAAGCGGGTGATGCACAAGGACATCCCGCTGCTGTCCGTCGAGGAGACGGAAGCGTGGATCCGCTGGAAGCTCGGCATGGTCCAGAAGTACATGGAGCTGCCGGAGAGCGAAGTCCCCGAATGCACGGATGAGGAGCTCTGGAGATCGGACCCGAAGTTCAAGTATTACGCGGATGCCACCAAGACGGCTGGCAAATCGACCAAGAATTTCGACACGCTGGCAGAAGCCAACCAGTTCTGGCGTGTCGACAAGGCGGGCAAGGGCATCGTCATCACCGTTCCCGGTGAGGTCAAGCGTTGCGGTTACTGCGACGCCTACGAGGCCTGCCGCCAGAAAGACAGGTACATCACGACATCATGATCGAACTCGCCGGAATCCAGCATCACCCGGCTGTGGAAGAGCTCGTCGAGGTGCTTTGCAACAAGACGCAAAACACCGACAAGGGGTTCTTCCGCACCGAAGTCGCCTACTTCCTCGGGAAGATGGCGAGCAACATGCGGGCACTGATCGTCACGAAGGACCGTGGCGAGATCCCGGTGAACATCTACGCACTGGCACTGGCCAGCTCGGGCTATGGCAAGGGTCACTCCGTGGGCGTGGTCGAGCAGGAGTTCATGAAGGGCTTTAAAAAGCGCTTCATGGAAGACACCATGCCCGTGGTGGCCGAAAAGCATCTGTGGGAAATGGCGAACCACCGCGCAGGCAAGAATGGCACTGACCCCAACGAGGAATTCGAAGGGGTGCAGGGCGAGTTCAAGCGGGCCGGCGCCTTCCCGTTCACGTTCGACAGTGGCACGGCGCCGGCGGTGAAACAGCTGCGCCAGAAGCTGCTGCTGGCCAACGCCGGTTCCATCAATCTCCAGATCGATGAGATCGGCTCGAACCTGATCAACAACATCGAGGTGCTGAACCTCTTTCTGGAGCTCTATGACCAGGGCATCGTCAAGCAGAAGCTCACGAAGAACACGGCAGAAAACACTCGTGGTGAAGAGGTTGATGGCAAGACTCCTTCCAACATGCTGCTCTTCGGCACGCCTTCCAAGCTGCTCGATGGCGGGCAGACGGAGAACGAGTTCTATTCCTTCCTGGAAACTGGCTATGCTCGTCGCTGCCTCTTTGGCTGGGGCCAGCAGGACCGCAAGGCTTCGCACTCGATGTCGGCCGAGGAGATCTACAAGCGCCTGACGCAACCGACCAACAACGCCGCCGTGGCGAAGTGGGCGGCGCACTTCCACAAGCTGGCAGACCCCGCCATGTTCGGCTGGAAGATGACGGTCGAAGACGACGTGGCCATTGCGCTACTGCAGTACAAGATCACGTGCGAACAGGCGGCTGACAAGCTGGCCGAGCACGAGGAGATCAAGAAGGCCGAGCTCGGTCACCGCTACTTCAAGGCATTGAAGCTCGCCGGTGCGTACGCGTTCACCGACGAATCGAACGAGATCGAGATGGACCACCTGAAACAGGCCATCCTGCTTGTCGAAGAGTCGGGCACGGCATTCCAGGCGATCCTCAACCGCGAGAAGGCCTACGTGAAGCTGGCGAAGTACATCGCCACCTGCGGCACGGAAGTCACCCATGCGGACCTGCTCGAGGCCCTGCCCTTCTACAAGTCGGGCAATGCCGCACGGCAGGAGATGATGAGCCTGGCGACAGCCTGGGGCTACAAGCAGCACGTCATCATCAAGAAGTTCTACATCGACGGCATCGAGTTCTTCAAGGGTGAGACTTTGCAGGAGACGGATCTCAACGAGATCTTCCTCTCCTATGGTGAGCACTGGGCCTACAGCTACAGCAGCGAGAAGGTGCCGTTTGACCAGCTGCACGTGCTGACCCAGGCGAGCCAGGAGGACGGGAGCGCCATGCACTGGTGCAACCACTTCCTGAAGAACGGTCACCGCGCCGAAGAGAACGTCATCGCCGGTTTCAACCTGGTGGCGATCGACGTGGATGGTGGTGTGCCGCTGGCGACCGTGCATGAACTGATGAAGGACTACCGGTTCATGACCTACACGACCAAGCGCCACACCGACGAAGAGAACCGCTTCCGTCTGCTGCTGCCCATCAACTATGTGCTGGAACTGGACTCCGAGGACTACAAGGAGTTCATGAACAACATCATGGCGTGGCTGCCGTTCAAGACGGACGAAAGCGCGAACCAGCGAAGCAAGAAATGGGAGACGTTCGCCGCCGGCCAGTTCCACTACAACATGGAAGGCGAGATCCTCGACGCCCTGCGCTTCATTCCGAAGACGACGAAGAACGAACAGCATCTCAACGAGATGAAGTCGATCGCGTCGATGGACAACCTGGAGCGCTGGTTTGCCCAGCGTATTGCCACCGGCAACCGGAACAACAACCTGCTGAAGTATGCGATGGCACTGGTCGACACAGGGACGATGGACCTGATGCAGGTCAACCAGGCACTCACCGCATTCAACGGCAAGCTGAACAATCCGCTGTCGGAGGAAGAGCTGCGATCAACCATCATGGTCTCGGTCGCCAAGCGGTATCAGCGTCACTAAAAGCCACACACCCCCAGTTCTTTCCTTGGCTCAAGCAACGCCAAGACTGGACTGAGGGACGGGAACCAAGGGAGAAATCATGAGTGAAGTAGCGCAGGACGACGACGTACAGCAGATCGGCGAGGTCAACGACCAGCTGATCCTCGTCGCCGGCTTCTCAGGTGAGGGCAAGAGCGCATCGCTGCGCCACATCCGCAACCAGGAGCGCTGGGTTTATCTGAACTGCGAAGCAGGCAAGCGGCTGCCGTTCAAAAACAGCTTCAACAACCTGCGGATCACCGATCCGTACGAAGTGCACGGTGCCTTTGACGAGTGCATCGAGAACAAGGAAGACGTCGACGGCATCATCATCGACTCGTCCACGTTCCTGATGGACATGTTCGAGTCGCAGTACGTGCTGGGTAGCGCCAACACCATGCAGGCCTGGGGCGCCTATGCCCAGTTCTTCAAGGTGCTGATGCAGCAGAAGGTCACGACCTTCGGCAAGCCTGTCGTCATCATCGCGCACCTGCTAGATGTGCTCGACGAGAAGAACGCGGAAATGAAAACGAGCGTGCCCGTCAAGGGCTCACTCAAGAACAATGGCATCGAGGCGTATTTCTCGACTGTCGTTGTGGCGAAGAAGGTGTCGCTCAAGGAGCTGGAGAAGTATGGCTCCAAGCTGCTCGACATCACGGAGGACGAGAAGGAACTGGGCTTCAAGCACGTGTTCCAGACCCGTACCACCAAGGCAACCACGGGCTACCGCGTACGCAGTCCCATGGGCATGTTCGCCAAGGCAGAGACGTACATCGACAACGACTGCCAGAAGCTGCTGGATCACCTGAACGAGTTCTACGCAAACTGATCGGTCAACCCCCGTAAAGCAAAGAACTCACACATCAACACCGGAAAAGAGAAAACATCATGAGCTTGTTTGGAAACCTGAAGAGCGACGGCCTCGAAGAATCGCAGGACCGTCTGGGCGGTAACTTCGGCGCAGTCGAGACCGATATCTACTCGGGCATCATCAAGGCACTCTACGCCGGCCAGTCGACAGGCGGCGCACGCAACGTCACGCTGATCGCAGACTTCGGCGGCCGCGAGTTCCGCGAGACGATCTACATCACGAACCGTGCCGGCGAAAACTGGTATCCGGCCAAGGACAAGGAAGGCAAGCCCACGGGCAAGAAGGCGCCGCTGCCCGGCTTCACGATGGTCGACGACATCTGCCTGATCGCCACGGGCAAGCCGCTGGCCGAGCAGGAAGCCGAAGACAAGGTGGTCAAGGTCTACGATCCGGAAGCGCAGAAGGAGATTCCGAAGTCGGTGCCGATGATCGTCGAGGCGATCGGCAAGCCGATCTCGCTCGCCATCCAGAAGGTGCTCGAGAACAAGAGCACGAAGGATGGCGACGTCTACGTGCCGACGGCCGAGACGCGTGAAGTGAACAGCATCGAAAAGGCGTTCGACACGGACACGAAGATGACCGTGAACGAAGCCAAGGCAGGCGCCGAGACGCCGGCATTCTGGGACGCCTGGCTCCAGAAGAACAAGGGCAAGACGCGTGACAAGCGCACCCTCAAGGAAGGCGAAGCGGGTGCTGCCGGTGCGCCGCCGAAGGCCCGTGCTGCAGGTTCGGCCACGCCCCCGGCCGCCAACCAGGCTGCACCGCGCAAGTCGCTGTTCGGCAAGCAGGCTGCGTAAGGAGTAACCCTTGCGCATCCAAGTCGCAGGCATGGACCCCAGCATGCGTCACTGGGGTTCTGCTGAAGCCACACTCGATCTGGAGACTGGCGTGCTCACCACGCCCGTGCTGTCGCTCTGTGAACCAGAAGACATCAAGGGCAAGCAGGTGCGCCAGAACTCCAACGATCTCTACCTCGCCAAGGTGCTCTACGAGTACGCCATGCCCATCGCCAGACGGGCCAAGGTGATCTTCGTGGAAGTTCCCGTCGGCTCGCAGTCAGCGTCCGGCATGAAGGCCTATGGTCTCTGTGTCGGCGTGCTGGGTGCGCTGCGGGCCGAGGGCCACGAGATCATTGAGGTGACGGCAACCGAGGTGAAGGAACGCTTCACCGGGCTGCCGAATGCGACGAAAAAGCAGATGATCGCCCAGGGCGTGCAGGACTATCCGCACGCCAACTGGCCCCGCCATAACGGCCGGGTCAGTGAAGCAAAGGCCGAGCACTGCGCCGATGCCATTGCCGCCATCCACGCCGGGGTGAATACCCCGATGTTCCAGAATCTCATCCGACTTTTCGCAAAGGTATAACGCATCATGCAGATCATCATAGTCCAGGCCGAAATCGAAGCGGCTATCCGCAACTTCATCAACAGCCAGCTGAACGTGAAGGACGGTCATCGTATCGACATCCAGCTGTCGGCAACGCGGGGTGAAGACGGCTTCAAGGCCACCATCGACATCGTGGCCAACGACGCAGTTCCGGCTGCTCCCACTCCCGCCCCGTCGCCGGCACCCATCAAGGAATCGAAGTCGGAAACGGCTGTGACGGCTTCCCATGCATCGGTCAAGGCGCCGCCGCCCCCGATCACCAACATCACCCCGGTGACGAAGAAAGATCTGGAGCTGCAGCCGGAACCGGACCTGACGGCTGGTGAGGCGGGAAACGCTTCGGCAGGCTCTGCTACGGACGCTGGTGCGACGGATGCTGCACCGTCGTCGAGCGAACCGGTCGTTGCCGAGCAACCGGCTGACGGCGAAGTCAAGCCGACCCGCAGCCTCTTCGCCGGTCTGAAGAAGCCGGTGAACGCATAAGATGAAAACCGGTGCGATCCTGACCATAGGGATCGTGCTGGTGGCGATCGTGATAGCCATTACGGTCGCCATCATCGCTGCGGCCCCCTACATTGCCATCGGGGCTGTCCTGCTGGGTGTGGGCTACATCGCCGTCACCCAGGACGACGAGGAGCCGCCAGGACCGTCTGGTCCCCCCGCTGTGCAATAATGAGTTTCCCAAGGGAAGTCGAGAGCCCGAAGGAAAAGCAGAATGAGAAACCCCCAGTCCTTTGGCTGGGGGTTTTTCTTTTCATCAGTGCACGAGATTGACCCATGGGTTGAGCATCGGGGCGTGGAACACCTGCCCGAAGCCCAGACTGAAGTTCAGCTGCCCATCAGCCAGTTTCGTGAACACGTTGTCGGTCAGCGGCGAGCCGATTGAGCCAAGGAAGGTAGGCGCAGGCGCCGCTGCAGCCAGCAGTGCATGTACCGGGTTGTTGCGGATCATCGACAGCGCCACCTTCGTCGAACGGATCTTGAAGTTGTAGAACCACAAGAGACCCATCGACTCCAGGTAACCCCGGAAGCGGCCGCGCAGCCGGTCATAGTTGACGTACTCTTCCGTCACGCGCGAGAGCGCGTACTCCTTGCTCCTGCCCTGGCGTTTGGTCAGATCGTCATAGAGGATCGCCTTGGCGAGGAAGTCACCGTACTCGGTGGCCGTCTGCATGCCCCGGTAGAGTGCCGTGTCCTTGGTGATCAGCGCATAGCGGCCCGCTGTCTTCACCCCGTCGGGGAGCTTGTTCACCAGGCTCTCGATGTAGCTGTAGAGCTTGCCCGAGGCGAGTTCCACATCCTCGATACCCGCCTGGCCGCTCGAGATCGCACTGAATTCCCCTGCCTGGATCAGCGGCCAGATGGACATCCGCTTGTGGCTGTCCTTGATCGACTGGATCTCGGCGGAGAGCTTGCGCTGCGCCACCACATCACCACGGCCCTGTGCCGCACGCAGCTCGGCATCCGCTGCAATGCGGCGCACTTCCGACTCGACGTAGGCCCGCACTTCCGCCGTCTTCTTCGGCATGCCCGTGATGATCGCCTTCACCGGCACACCGCGTGCGGCGAGCTGGTAGGCGTTCGAGATCATGTTGGTCATGGGCACCACCACCGACTTGACCACGATCATCGTCTTCACGTCACCGATGAATGACTGCAGCGTCTTCTCGGCATTGACCGTGTACTGGTAGGCCTTGTTGCCGAAGATCGACATGGCGAGGCGCTTGAAGTTCTCCTGCGTCTGGTCGCTCCAGCGGCTCGTGCCCGTCCACGCATCGCCGACGGATGCCGCCCGGTAACCGAGCGCGTCGTTGAGCATGTCCCGACGCACGTAGAAGCGCTCACCAAACGTCTGTTTGATGCGCTGCTGCATCTGTGGGGTGATGAGCTTCGCCGCATCGGCGAGCACGGGATCCTTGGCCTGCTCGCGTGCATCGAACACGTTGACATAGCGGGCCTGGTTGCCTGCCCCCTGGTTCATGTCCTGGTCGTACATGTCGTAGAGCCGGTCGATCAGCGCATCGTTGTAGATGGCGGCCTTGGCTTCCTCGACCTGACGGCCACGCCACACCCCGACCATCTCGGCCAGGTGCGTGTTGTAGGACAGGCGCCCCTGCTGGAACGGATCGATCGACCGTTCGAACGCCACCACCTGCCCGCTCGGATCGTAGACAGGCAGCAGATGCTCACGGGCGACTTCTGCTCCCGACTGCATCACCTGGGCGGCCTTCTTCACCTGGGCAGGATCCGTGATGCGGCCTGCCGTCGTGTCGCTGATCGTGTAGCCCGAGTCGATATCGACACCGCCCGCCGTCTGGCGCACGTTCTGCAGGATGCCCTGCGCGAACACGTTGCGCCCCGACACATCGGCGAAGTAGTAGCCGCGCTTCACACGTGCCGTGTCGGCCGAGCTGCCCCGGTAGTCGGCCACCCGCACGTAGGACTTGGCGGCGAGCTCCGCGTAGTCCGCATCGTCGGCCACGATCAGCGAGGCGCCCTGCTTCTGCAGCGACGGGATGTTGCCCTTGTAGTGATTGAACAGTGCCCGCTCGGTCTGCACCGCCCGGTTCTGCTCTTCCACCCGCTGGCCCTGCAGGTACGCCAGCGAGAACTTCAGACCCTCGGCTTCCTTCGACACAAAGGTCGACATCGCCAGCTGGTCCTTGAGCTCCAGGTGGTTCAGCGCGTAGAGCGTCGTGAGCATGTCGATGTTCTTCTGGAACGTCTTCATGTCCGCGATTGCCTTGGCCGACTTGCGGTTCGCACCCTGCTCGCCCAGCAGACGGGAGATGGCCACCGCATTGCGCAGCAGGTTGCTGCTGGTCGTGCCGTTCATCATGTAGGCGGCCAGCTGCTGCATCTTGTTCTGGTAGCGAGCCCAGTTCGGCGTGTCAGCCGACTGGATGGCGGCTTCCAGTTCCTGGATCTTTGCCTTCAGATCGGCCGGGTGCTCGACGAGCTTCATGATCTCGTCCTGGCTCAACCCCTGAGCCAGGGAAGCCAGATCTGACTTGCCCATCGCACGGTGCAGCAGGCTCCACTCCTCCTCCGTGAGCTGGCGGGAGAAGTGCGAGGCAATCACCTTCGGCACTTCCTCGCGGAACTGCTGGCGGTCCTGCGCAATCATCGTCCGGACGATCTTGATCATGTCGTACACGCTGGCGTTCGATGCCGTGCGGCCGACCAGATCCGAGATCACTTCGGTGAAAGGCTTCAGCCCCTTGACCTTGTTGATGGCCGTCATCACGCCTTCGGCAATCTTGCCCGCGTGCTCTTCGGAGACGACAGCCGCCATCAGGCGGGCGGACGAAGCCACCAGGTTCGTGAGCCGGTTGTCATGCTTCGCATCGAGCGCCTCGGCCTTGCCGACCACCTTGCCGGCGAGGTCGTTCATGCCCTGCACCACGAGGTCATTGCTGCGGTCCACCACATCACCGATCGGGTTGGCGAGCTGGTCATAGAAGCTCTGACGGTCCTGGGCGATATCGATCAGGCGGTCGGACAGCGCATACATCGCTTCACGCACCGAGTCGGCGCCGATGTCACCCGAGATGCGGCGGGAGAGATTGTCGAGCACGGCATTGGCACTGTTCTCCAGCAGTGCATCGAGGCGGCTTTCAGCACCCGACTTCTCACCCTTGGGCAGATCCATGCCATGCAGCACATCACGGAACTGGTCATTGGTGACGGCCAGCGCCATAAACGCCGGCAGCAGCGACGAGCGTCCTGCCCCGTCGATCTTCTGCAGGCTGTTGCCCAGGATCGCATCGTACTTCTGCTGCGCATAGTAGCGCTCGGCCTGCGGATCAGCTGCATTGGGATCCATCAGGTCTTCCACCGTCAGGTTCTTTTCGACATGCGTCCAGAGCTGCTGCATGCGCGTGAGCACGTTGCCATCGAGATGGGCTTCCGTGGCCAGTGCCGAAACGATCTTGCCGAAGGTGGTCTTCTCCTGCATCGTCATCGGGAACGCTGCGGCGAAGTGCAGCGCGACATCCGTACCCAGCTGCAACGCCTTCGACACCTTCGTCTGACGGCGGCTTGCCTCACGCAGATCCTGCACATCGAGATAGTCCGCCACCTTGCGGTCGAACGTATCGTCGAGTGCCGAGAGCCGGTCATTGACGCCATAGGCGGTCGACTGGAACAGGGCCGTGTCACGCATCACCGCCGAGCGGCTCGGCTGCGTCTGCAGCAGGATCGCCGTGTTGAACGCCAGGTTGCTGAACATGTCTTCCGCCGGCGTGCCGAACGGTGCTTCCTTGCGGCCCCAGATGAGTTGCTTGATCCGGTTCACGGCATCCCGTGCCAGCTGAACCAGGGGATGGGCAGCCGTGCGTTCCTGCAACCGTGCCAGATCCTGATTGGCCAGCGCCCACGCCATGAACTCGTTGAGGCCCTGCGCCTTCTGTGAGGCACGGTCAAGGTCAGCATTGTTCAGGTGGCCGTTGATGGCAGCCACCGCATCGGCGTAGGCCTGCTGCAGTTTGGGAGGAGCATCCTTCACCCGGTCACCCATCGACAGGAACTGCGTCATCAGCTTCTCGATGTTGCCAATGGCGCCCTTGATGAAGGTTCCCTGGGGACCGAGTTCGTCTCCCGCGTAGTGAGCCAGCACCGTCTCGAAGGTCGAGGCATGAATCAGCTCGTGCGTGAGGGTTTCACTGGTCGGATTCATCAGGTAAATCTCCTGACGGCCAGGGAGCATGAAGCCCTTGTTGCGGGCATCCGTCAGCCAGGAGGCGTCGATCCCATTGCCGCCTTGTGCCGAGTTGTACGCAAGCAGTTGTTCCTGCGTGCCAAAGATCACCTTGTAACCCTGGGCAGCCAGTGACTTGTTGATCTGCTGGAGAATGCGGCCCTGTGCTGTGGGAATCTTCGACTTCAACTGACCCACCAGGTTGTTGAGGTCGGCGAAGTTGAGGATACGGGCACCCGAGTCGGTAGCGACTCCGGCTTTCTGCAACTCCGGCGCAATGTTCTCGGTCTTCGGCTTCGACTCAGGCTGGAGCTTGTCCCGCTCCTCTGCATAGAGTTCGGACAGACGGGTGGCGATTTCCTCTTCGCTACCGGTGACCATCTCCTTACCCTGGATCTGGTACGGTGCCGAGGCCGCTGCCATCTGGTCGACCGAGACATTCACCCGGTTCAGTGCACGGTGACGGGCTTCCGCCTGCAATGCACCTTCCGCCACCTGGTCACGCAGGGCAAGCATGGCGGCACGGACCTCTTCCAGCGGGAACTCCTGGGTGGTCTTGAAGGGACCAAACAGCGCCTTCACCAGATCCTGGTGCTGCTCACCATCCTTCTCCACGTCCTTGAGCGAGACGTCCTTGACGAACTTGCTGTAGGCATCCGACACAGCCTGGAGGGGATTGCCCATCCACGACTGGTAGACCGCCTGGTTGGCCTGCTGCGAGCCTTCCGTGATCCTGTCGAGCGGCATGTTCATGCCGTCGAAGATCTTCAGCGTGCCACCGATCGCATTGGCCATGGTCGAGATGATCTGCATCATCTTGCCGTCACCCATGCCGATGTTCATGAACGGGATGCCCGCCACACCCGAGTTGCCAGGACCGTAGCCGACAGCCTGGCTTTGCATCGTGCCATCGAGCGCTTCGGCATAGCCCTTGCCATCGAGCACCGAGTCCTGGGAACCGGCCACATAGAAGGCCTGACCCGGCGCCTTGATAACGGGAGCCAGGTGAGCCACGGAGCCCAGGATCTGGTCCTGTTCCTTCTGGCTCAGGTATTCACCTGCCTTGTAATCCGGACCCTTGGCCTTCGCTTCGAGGGCTGCCTTCACCGCACGCTGGTAGGCGTACTGCTGCATGATCGAGGGAATCTGCGTAGCCTTGCGGATCAGGTCTGCCGAGCCTGTGCCTTCACCGAGCAGCGACGGACCGACCACTTCCTTGATCGACTCACGCATCGGCTCGACGAACAGCGACAGCATGTTCTGGCGGATCGCCTTGAGCTCGTCACCGGAGAACGTCCAGTCCTTCAGCGATTGCGTCTGGGACTCGATACCCGATGCCTTGATCTCGCGGGAACCGTCCTGCTGCGTCTTGACCTGCTGCTGGATCAACGCATCGAGCCCGGCAATCAGCGTGTCACGTTTGCTTTCCGCTTCCGGACCCGTGCCGAAGAGCGTCTTGAGGTCACGACCATTGGCCAGCGCATCGGAGAACTGCGCGTAGATCTTCTCCACCAGCATGCCCGTCAGCTTGCCGGCAATACCAGCCGCACCTGAGCCGTAGATCGTGATGGTCAGCGGATTCTTCGCAATGCCACGATCCAGTTCCACCGTGTCCTGGCCGTCGAACTTCACGGCATCCCCCAGCATCAGGTTCATCAGGTTCAGCAGATGGTTCTGCTGGCCCTTGACGTCCTCGGGCAGGCTCTTGCGCATGTCGGCAATACGTGTGCGCAGGTCGTCGGAGGTGGCCTTGTACAGGTCGATGGGGTCGCTTTGCCGGTAGACGGTCGAGGTCTGGTCCTTCGTACCACCGAACCACAGGCCACCCCGTGCCATGTTGCGCACCCAGTTCTTCGTGAAGCGGCCTTGTGACAGCAGCGCCATCGCATTGACGGGGCCATTGGTCATGCCGTCCGCCTCGAGGTAGAGCTGCGTGCGGAATGCCTTGCGGTCGGCCTTGCTCGCATCGAGGTAGCGGGCGTACTCCATCAGCCCATGCAGCTGCACGAACGTCGGCTCTGAGCCAAGGGAAGCCTTGAGCTCGCTGGCCATGTCTTCCGTCATCCGGCCCGTCGACTGGAACTGGCGCAGCACATCGACGGCCGGTGCAAACTTGCCCGTCAGGTCACCCAGCGTCTTGTCGAGCATCATGTCAAAGGGCATGTTGTGCACCTTCGTACCGATCGCCTGACCAACGCCGAGCATGAACGCCTGCATGTGTTCCCGCTTGCCCAGATTCAGCGTGCTCTGCGTGGGCAGCACGGCTTCCCGCATGAGCTTGGAGGCCTGCGGATTGAAGCGGCCCAGCATCTGCAGACGGGACACCCGGCTCATGTTGTAGCCGTAGCGGATCTCGACGTCTTCCGGTGACTTGCTGTTCGCTTCGGCATGTGCCTCAACCGCCGCCAGTGTGTCCTCGAACACATTGAAGGCAGAGACGATCGCCTGACGCTGACCCTTCTTCGAGTTGGCATCGTTGACGTTAAGTTTCTCCTCGTCGACCGTGCCCGGACCGAAGATGTCGACCAGCTTGTCCACCGTCAGCGCACGGTAGAGTGCGGCCATATGCGGGTTCACCTTGAACGGCGTCGCCGTCTCATTGGTGATCATGTCCTTCTGCTCGGCCGTGTTCTCCACTAGCGGATTGCGCATCTGGGTCTTGGGCACAGCCGGACGCTCACCATCGAGATAATGGTTGAGCGCGGGATCCTTCGACACTACCCGTTCGATTGCATCCGGGAACTTCTGCAGCTTGCTCGTTTCCCTGGCCTTGGCGGGCACCAGCACCGAGAGCGTCTTGATGGACTTGCCTTCGGCCGAGCCGCCCACGATGTTGCCTGTCTGCGTATCCACCCGCAGCTGGTACTCGGTGAGCATGGCGCCCTTCTTCCAGCCATCCGTCTCTTCGTCATAGACAGAGAGCTGCGTATCCATCATCGTGCGCAGCAGCTCGGCGGCCATGGCCTGCGGGATACCCTTCGTGTAGCCGTCGGGCGCATTGCGGTTGGTGTCGAGTCCCCAGTAGTTCTGCACCTTCTGAGCCAGGGAGGAGATAGCGTCGATGCGCAGCACGCCCGAATTCAGGAACGTAACCAGCGTGGGATTCACTTCCACATCATCATTCAGGCCGAAGATCTGCCGTGCATCCGACTCATCAAGCACACCGCCATAGGTGTTGGCCGACAGGAACCACTGCAGGCCGGCAATCCCCGCCGTCTCTGCCAGGGACTGGTTCAGTTTGTACGAACCATCCGGCTGTACTTCAGCCAGATTCATCAGCTTGCCGCTACGGAAGCGGTTGATCTCTTCGCCAGCAGCGAACCGTTCAGCGTAGGTCTTGCCTGCCTTGTCGCCTTTCTGGTTCGACTTGGCGAGGAAGGTCTGCAGGTGGTCGTTGATCTCATCGACCATCGCCGGCACCAGATTCAGCATCATGCGGTACGCCTTGCTGACCTCTTCCGTCAGCCGGGCAGGTGAGCCCTTGCCATCACGCTGGAAGGCTTCCGGCGAGGAGAGCGATTCCTTGATCTGCTCGACGGGCGTGGCAGCACCTGCCAGGCTCGACTTCTCCGTCTTCGGCTGCGTGAAGGCATTGGTGAACTGGTTGCCCGACTTCGGCTCGACCAGATCCGGATAGACGGCAGCGACGCCCTTCTTCTCCTTCACTGGTTCAGTTTTGACTTCCGGTTCAGCAGCAGCAGGAGCGGGCTGCGTTTCCTTGGGCTGTGCAGCTTCCTTGACTGCCGGCTCGGCCGCCTTGACTTCAGGAGTGCCAGGCGCTTCAGGCGTAACAGTCTGTTTCTGTTCAGGTTGCTTTGCTTCAACCGGTGCCTCAACCGGTTTAGACTCTGCCTGTGCAACAGTCTTCGTCGTGTCCGGTGTGGTTGTCTGTGCAGCCGTCTGGACATTCCCCTGAACCTTACCGGCCGTGCGCTTGCCCTGTGTCCACTGCTGCGCCACCTTGGCGGGCGTGTCACCCGTAAGCGACGGATCCAGTGACACCTGATCCAGATGACCCACCTTCAGCTCCGGATACGCCGACGCCAGCGCATTGTGCATCTCGGTGAGAGCATGTGCTTCAGCCCCCACCGTCTGGGCATTGTCGACCGATCCGGCAGCCGTCGGAGTGACACCGAAACCCTCTTTCGAGGTCTGCCACTGGGACTTGTCCGGCGAGATGTAGTCGTACTGGAGCGAGTTACTCTTGTTCGACTTGACGCCATGCGCCGTGATCTGGGCATTAATCGCACGCACCTTGTTCTGCTGGCTCTGCGCGAATTTGCCAAACCCCTCGAGCGCGGCCTTTGCACCATTGAGGTCACCCGACGCATACGCCGAACGAATGTTCTCGATGTGCTTGGCCGCCGACTCACGGCCTTCCGGCGACTCCTTTGCCGTTGAGACCTGTTCGGCCACGATGTCCTTCGCAGCCGTCTGGCCATTGGCCTTCAGCTGGTTCACGTACGCTTCCCGGCCCTTGAGGACGGCGAGTGCCGAGCGGATCGCCGCGCTCTGGTAGTTCGAGAGCGACACCTTGCCCGCCACCTGCATGGCCATGACCGTTTCCAGGCTCTTAGCCGGCACCCGGTCGGGAGCGAGAGCGGCCACATTGGCCACCGTCTGGATGGCCTGCTGGCCTTCGGGCGTAGCGGCCGACTCTTCACTCACGTGCGGGACTTCAACCTTCTGTGCTGCCTTCTGCGCCGCAACCTGTGCCTTGCGTGCACCGGGCGACTGCTGGTACTGCTGCAGCACCCCCAGAATGTCCGAGGCGTATTGCCGGGCCGGATCGTTTTCCGGCAGTTTGGCGAGCTCTTCCGGGGATTCATTGATTCCGCCGAGTGCACTTTCGAGACTGCCGCGCAGTGCGGCATGCACCTGCAACTTGTCCGCTTCCGAATTCTTCGGATTGTTCAGGTAGGCGTCCATGTTCTGCAGCGCATGAACACGGGTCGAGGCATCCCCCACCGCATCGATGATCGGTTGCGGCATGCCCTGGAGCTCATCCGGATGGAAGCTGATCGAGTCCGTCAGATCCTGGATGTACTGCGAGACCTTGGCCTTGCCTGCTTCCGGCAGGTTCGAAGTCTGCACGGCTTGCGTTGCCTGTGCGGCCGCCGCCGGCGCATTCTGGGCAATCTCGTCGGCCGCCGTCGCAATGTTCTGGTCCGACACGGGCGAGGCTGCCTCGTTGGCGGCCGCTACCTTGTCGCCACGCTTCGCCGCCAGATCCACGATCGGCTGGGCCACGGCACCGGCAGCATTCACCGCACCCCTGGCTACCGTTGCCGCAGCACTGCCGAGGTTCATGGCGGCGCGGGTAGCGTGAGTCAGCACCGCACCCGGACCCTGCACGGCACCGGCGGAAGCCATGCCGTACAGACCACCGAGGCCGGCCTGCTCACCGACCCCTTCGAGCAGATCCTGACCGGGATTTGCCCCCGACTTCTGCGTGCCCATGTTCTGGGCGAGCTGGCCCGTGCCCGACTGGATCGTTTCTTCGAGGCCTTCCTTGAGGATGTTCTGGCCCGCTTCGCGCAGCGAGGGCACCGAGAACGGATGCGCCTCGAACTTCTCGACGAGCTTGCCCGTCATCATGGCGGCGGGTCCCTGCACCGCAGCGGCGAACATGCCCGCCCGGTTGGCAATCAGCGACTTCGCCTGATCCGGATTCATGCCCTGGTTGTCGACCATATCGACGTAAGTGGGCGAGTCCTTGCGCATGTCGGCATCCGACTTGCCCATGATGTCGGCCGCCGTCTGCTGGTAGGCGCCGCCCGCTTCCGTGAGGCCGATCGAACCCGGCATGGCCACATCGTGAGCCAGGGGAGCGAGCCTGGCTGCCACCTGCTCACCCTTCAGTCCAACGCCTAGGAGTCCCAGGTGTTCAGCGCCATCAATAGCCGCCTTGGCACCGAGACCAATCCCCTTGCCGATCGGGCCAGCCGTGACCAGCGAGCCGATACCCTGGGCCAGACCATCGGATGCAACCGTCGGATCGGAGATCGCATTGCCGACGGCCGTCGTGGCATCCCGGCCAATCCGGCGCAGGCCTGCCACGAAGTTACCATCCGTCTTCGCCTCGGCGGCCTGCTTCGCTACGTTGTCCCGGTAGCCCAGCTGGTTCGTCGCTGCATTGGCACGCTGGTGCGCCTGCAGGGCATCCGATTCGAGGTTGCCCTGTACGGCGTCGTTGAGCGCCTTGACAGCGGAAGCCGCCTGCGTACCGGCATCCCTGTTGATGAGACCCAGGCCCAGCGCACCGATGCCACCCACCGAGTTGGCCACACCGAGACCGACGCCAGCACCGAAGTCACCGATTGCCTGTGCATAGTCACGGCTGCGCGTAGCGTCCATCTGTACGGAGCCCTGCGCCTGCAGGCGGGCCGAGACCAGGTGCATGCCCTGGTCGTAGCCGTACTTCGCAATGAGATCGGCCGCTGGCAGCGAGGCCACATCGGCATCGACCTGTGACGGCATTGTCTTGAGGCCCGCACCCGTCTGGCGGGCGAGCACATCGGAGTACAGCTGATCCAGGGAAGGAATGCCATTCTGGGCAGCGACACCAACCTTCTTCTGGTCGGCGACGGCAGCGAGAGCAGCCTTCTTTGCATCAGCCGTGGCAGCGACATTCTGCTGCATGGTGGGTTGTTGCGACGGGACCACCGACTCACCCGGATCGAGCGAGCCTTGCGGAGCAACGGGAGCCGGACTGGCTGGCGTCCCCGCATTGAGATACTGGTCAAAGAGGTCTTGTGCAGAGGGCATCAGTCAGTCCTGTTGCGAGATAAGTTTGAGGTGAACTGTACCAGGAACCGGGAGCCTTAAAAACAAAAAAGCCCCACCTTCGCAGGTGAGGCTCGTCTGTTGTCGAGAGCAGTTGACAGTTTACGCGCTTTTCGGCTTGGCAAAGCCCTTGATGATCCACGCAACACCATGCGCCACGGCACACATGAAGGCACCACCAACGATCGGATCGAGTGAGCTGATTCCACGGTAGTTCTGGTACACATTCACGCCAGCGTATATCACGCTAAGTGCCAGGATAAACCAGCCGACGATGCCAATCATCCGGGCCACCCGGCTAAAACCTTCTGCCACATTCATGTTGATTCCCCCGTTCTTTATTGGAAGTACGGGGGAATCTTACATCAAGGCAGCGCCGGGATGATCGAAGGACCGGCCGATTGGTTGAACGCCTCGTCGATCGCCTTTTTGCGGGCCGCATCGGCAACCGCCTGCTGCACCTGGGCATCGGCCGCACCCTTCCAGCCAAGCGGGTTCACATCCGGATTGCCCGTCTGTGCACCCTGCATCGACTTCAGGTTAGCTTCCGTCAGCCGGAAGTTGGCTGTGATCCGGGCCTTCGTCGCATCATCCACCGGCTGACCTACCTGCAAGCGGGCCAGCATGCTGGAATACGCCGTTGCCGCATTCTGGTAAGCCGCCTGAGCACCCGCAAGATTCTGCTGGGTCTGCTGGTTGACGAGCGTCTTGCCCGCCAGGTCGATCGGTGAGCCGGTAGCCGTCGCCTTGATCAGCTGGTCGACCTTGTTCTGATCCACCTTCTGTCCCGACGACAGGTTATTACCCGTGAAAAGGTTGGTCGCCCAGTCTATACCACGACCGATCGGACTGATCGAGCCGCCCGAGATCGAATCCTTGAGCACGAGGCCGGCCTGGGACGCATTGAGCTTGGCCACCGGCTTGCCCGACTGCGGGTCCGGCTGGATCGACTTCTGGATGATGTCATCGATCCGGTTCTGCACCCAGTTGACGTTCTGCCCTTTCAGTGGCCCGTCACCTTCCGACAGACCCTTGGCGACGTCTGCCGAGGAGCCGGCGTTGTTGGTCGCCGTCGTCCATTCCTTCGGATCGATCCCGAGGTTGGTGATGTCCTGCGCCGCACGGGTCTGCGCACCACCCTGGTAGATGGCGTTGGTGACCTGGTTGCCCTGCAGCTGCGAGAGCAGCGTCTGGCGGTCGGTACTCGACTCAGCCTGTGCGATACGCGGACGGATGTCTTCCCACGACATGTTCTTGTACGCACCGCTCGACGAATCGGGCAGTGTCGGCCAGATCGCATGCAGGTCGCCGCCCTTGTTGTCCTCGAAGAGCTGCTTGGCAATCTGGTCCTGCGCCTGCGGCGTGAACGTCTGGCTCTGCCAGTTGTCCCCCAGCACCTTGGGTGCGTACTTCGTGATCGTGCCCTGCGTGAGCTGGTAGGCGCCGACGGCCGACGTACCCAGGTCGTTACCCTGTGCATCCTTGGCTCCGATCTTGCCCTTCGTGGCCGGGATCAGCGTCTCGTTGCCGAACTTGACCACATCCCCCGTGGACATCGAGGTGATGGGCGCAGCGGGCGTGCCGTACTTGCCATTACCGTAGATCGTGTCGAAGCCCGTTGAACCAGAGGAGGAAGCACCACCGCCTGCACCGCCGCCACCTGCCACCGGTCCTGCACCGCCCACCGGACCATTCTGGAAGTTGAAGCCCTGCGTGCGCTGCAGGTAATCCATCGCTGCCTGTCGGGCACCCGGCGACTGGAGCTTGTTGATCTCCTGCAGTGCGCCCTGGTTGTCGTAGCCGGCAGCCGCAATCATCTGGCCCGTGTTCGTGCCTGCCTGCGTGTCGGCATCCGTACGCTTAGAGACATCGAGGCTGAACTGGGACTGGTTGTTCTGCGTCTGCTTGCCCGTCAGCGCCTGGCTGTCCGTCAGCACGTTGTTCACCTGGCTCGAACGCAGTGCCTGGTAGGCCGGATCCTGTGCGGCCTCCGCCTGGGCGGCGGCGAGCTGTTTCGGATCCCCCGAAGCACTGGCGGCGAGCAGCTTGTTGACAGTCGGCTGGGCCGCATCTGTCAGCTGGTTACCCTGCACCGTACGGTTCTGGTCGTACGTGGCCTTGTCCAGCGACTGCTGGTTGGTCGCATTGTTGATGAGCGTGCCCACCCGGTTCTGGATGTCGCCGAGCGTCATCGCATTCACGCGCGACGGATCGACACCCTGCAGGGAACCAAGGAGGGAACCGTCAGCCAGCGCCGCCTTCAGGGCATTGGGATCCTGAAAACGGGACGCTGCCTGTACGGCCGCATTGTCGGCGAGCTGTGTCTGCTGCTTGCCGAAGTTGCCGATCGCATCGGCCAGCCCGTTCGTACCATTGGTCAGCAGGTTGGCGGCCGTATTCAGCCCCAGGATTGCGCCGTCGGCCCCGCGAGGGACATCGACGTTACGCCATGTCAAAACTGCCATGTCGCCTCCTTAGTTGAGCCGGTTGGCGTTGATGTACGCATCACGTGCAGCCGTGGACTGGCCTTCCGTGACAGCACGGGCATTGGCCTTGTCGGTGAGCGCCGTGTTGTAGCTGGCCACCGAGTTGGCGTAGTTCTTCTGGGTCATGTCCTTGTTGAAGCTGAACTGGTCCTGTGCCAGACCCAGGGACTTCAGGCCCGTGTACAGGTTGGCCAGGGTGGACAGACCACTCAGACCCAGCTGGAGTGTGGGCAGGTTCATCCCGATACCAGCCGAACTGGGCATACCAGGCAGGGAACCCGTGCCTTGTTGCGGCACACCCATACCGAATAGGTTCAGCGAGCCGTAGTCTGTGCTGGCCGGATTCAGACCTGAAGTGAAGTTGTAGGTAGGCGTGTTGTTGCCCGCACCAAAGTTGAGATCCATGAGAGTTCCTGATCAGGTAGCGATAGACTGGGAAACGTCCAGAGTCAATGACACGTATTGCTCGATCAGTGTGGAGTTGAGCTCCGCAATGTCGCTACCGGTCATCAGTGTTCTGTTCAAGAAGCTGTCGGCTGGCTCGTAGACATAGGCATGTCCCGGCGTCGGCGGCGCGCTCACATCCGTGAGCTGCATCGGATCGAAGTATGCCAGGTTGGAACCGATCACCGAGCCGTATTTGTCGGCTACCGACTGCATGTCGGCATTGTACTTTTCCAGCAGTTCATTCGTCTGCTGAAGCACGTCTTTCGTTTCGGTCGCCACATACTGGTTGACACCCTGCGCCACAGCGGCCGTCAGCTGCAGCAGGTTCTGGGGTGCCGTGAGCTGGCTCAGTCCTTCCGCCCACGTACCGCCGCCCGCCATCGTGCCGCCTACCACCATCACCACCACCGTGGCAATGGCACCGATGATCGCCCCGATCTTCTCACCGAAGAGCTTCTTCGCGGCGTAGCCAAGGATCTTCGAGACGATCATGGCCGCGATCATCGAGATGGCGAAGCCCACCACAATGGCAGCCACCCCGGACAGGCCGACGGCCGCACCGATCGCCCCGTAGAACGAGGTGGCCGGTCCCGTGCCTGAACCCCAGGTGACGATCGTGATGATGATAATGATGATGATGACGACGACCATGAAACCGGCCGAGGCATACCAGGGCTGCTTCACCACCGTGTAGCAGTTGAAGACGATGTAGGTGCAGGCCGTGGACATCTGGGTCGTGTCCTTGAGCGACATCGAGCGGAAGATCTCCTCGTTGAGCGGGATGATGAAGCCCGACTCTTCCTTGTCCTTGAGCGCATCGGTGATGCTGATGTCCACTGACTTGCCGTTGTAGACGTAGTTCCGGTGCAGCAGACCGTAGATGTGCAGCGCCTTCCAGTTGTTGCCATCCACCTGCCAGTAGAGCGTCACATACGGCACCTGGAACGAGAACTCAGAGAGGCCTGTTTCCGGATCCTGGCTCACACGGGTGGTGCGCGTGAGCGTGTCCGCCCCATTGAGCACCCACCAGATATCGCCAGCACCGTGCGCCGGATCGGCCCGGCCCGCACCGAATGACGACTCGATACCGTTCCACGAGATCACCATGTCGTAGTTCAGGTTCGAGCTGCTAGAGGTGCGGATCTCCAGCGACTGCGTGGGCAGTGCCGGGAAGTCACCCATGGGCGGCGCCTGGGTGTAGACAGAGCTGTTGCCGTTGGCCAGCACCCAGGCATTGAACACGTCCTGCACGGCCTGTGCAGCTGCCCACTTCGCCTTGAACTGGGCATAGGCGTGCGGCGTGAAGGAGGCCGACTCCATGCACGCCTCGAAGAAGTTCCACAGGTATTTCTTCGCGGTGATCTCGGCCACGTTCACTGATACGCCGAACACGACGTAGGCGTAGTCGATGTCCTTGATCGACTGGTTCTCATTGATCTTGGCGATGAAGTCATCGAAGTTCTTCGTTGTGGCCTTCTTGTAGGCCTTCTTCGCCATCGCATAGACGTCCGGCTTGTACGTGTCCGAGACCATCCTGTTGTCGATGCGCACGGGGATGTACGGGAAGAACCGGCCCATGTCAGCGGGCGGATTGAACATCGCATCGAGCACGCCGTTGCCCGAACCAAGGGGGTAGATGAACACCTGCAGCCCGCTTTGCGTGCCGTTGGTGACATCCTGCGTGTCGATCCGGTAGGTGCGTGTGAGCCGCGTGGTCTGGGTCTTCGTGACCACCGTCTGGGTCGAGGTCACTGATGTGCTGCCCGCCACCAGGTTGGTGGACGTGGTAGTCACAGGCGGATTGTCGACGATCGACACCACCTGATCCTGATGCATGATCTGGCGGGTCGAGTGCGTACGCTTCGGGTTGGCCGGATCGATGCCCAGGTAGCTGGTCTTCTCGAAGACGGCCGACGTGTTGATCCCCTGCGCCGACTTGTGCGTGGTGACCGTGTTCGAGTCGGGGGTGCGGTTGTCCGAGTAGGTGTGGCTGGTCGTGACCGTGTTCACCAGGTCCAGCGTGGTAGGCGTGAGGACAGATGAATCGACCTTCCAGTCCGCCGTGGACGGAAAGCCCGTGTTCACATCGAGCGTCACGGTCTGGCCAGGAACCACCGTGCCATCCACCGCACCCGAGTTCAGTGTGTAGGTGGCGAACAGGTACTTCGCCGCCGGGTTGAAACCGGCCGGCGTGAAGCCTTCCTGCCCCCCATCCGCCCAGGTGATGACACCCTGGCCGTTGACGTAATCGCAATGCCAGGCCGTCTCGATGCGCTCCGGATGGTTGGCGAGGATGTACTGCTCGGCCCACCAGGAGATGTCGGCATAGCCCAGATCACTGGACTGGATGGCAACCGAGTAGCCCGCCGGTGCACCGAGACTGGTCTGGATCTGGTCAGCGAGCGCCACGTTGTCGAGCGAGTTGCCCGTCACCAGTGAGCCAGAGGTGAAACCTACTGCGTCCTCATAGCCCGAGCTTCCGGCGGCCCAGCGGTAGAACGAGCGCAGGTTCATGCCCGGCCCGTTGATATACGCATTCTGGATCAGGTCGGCCAGTGATGCGCCCGTCTCGCCCAGCACACCTGCCGTCACGGTCGACTTCAGGTAATCCGGGCGCTTGTTGATGTCCCCCGCCATGTTGTAGATGGTGGAGGACACGCTGACCGTGGTATCGCCGCCGAAGAAGCCCATGACTTACAGCCCGTTGTTATTCTTGACGGCGGCCAGCACTTCATCGATCACCCCGTTGGTGAACGAGTTCGGTGCGGTGAGGCCCTCGTCGATCGTCTTCTGCGTGACCCAGGCATCGGCAAAGAGCTTGGCCGCTTTTTGCTCGGAGTCGCGCTTGTAGCTGACGACCTGCTGGGCATACAGCGACTTCTGCTGGCCGAGCACCCCGGTTACCGGGAACAGGTCCGTACGCACGTCCTGCGTCTGCGCACGTTGCACTTCGGCCTGCTCACCCACCAGCAGCACCTGCTTCTGGGCCACCTGTGCCTGGACGGGCAGGAGGTTGTCGACCGTGTACTTGATCTGGCCGTACTGGGCGTCTTCCGTGCCAATCTTGGCCTTGGTGAGTGCCAGGGTGGCCTTGCCCGTCTCTGCCTGGATGCGTGCGGTGACCGCTTCATACTTGGCCGTCTCCAGCTGGACACGGGCCGTCACCATGGCCACCTGGGCCTGCACCGACTGCCAGTACGCCTGATCCCGGCCGAGCAGGTACTGGGTGGCGTTCTGCATCACCACCTGCACCAGTGCGACGTAGGTCTTGGTGTACTCGGCGGCCGTGATGCGTCCCTTGCTGAACTCTTCCTGCAGCTGCGCCTTGACGCCCTGCATCATCACATCGAACGTGCCCGTGCCTTCAATGGAGCCGGATGTGTAGTCCGCATTCGTGAGTTTGGCGACTTCCTGGTAGGCCGGCGAGTTCGTGTCGGACGCCACATTGAAGATGTTGGCCGTCAGATCCAGCGGATCGATCGCAATGGGCGTGGCCGAGAGCAGCTGGCTGTAGGCCAGGTTTGCATCGATATCAATGCCGTAGGTGGACATGTTCTTTCCCCTGGTTCAAAACAAAAGGCCCGCCCAGTTCAGTGAGCGGGCCATTCAGGCAATGGGAGGTGGGGTGATCAGAGCGCGTCGTCTGCGCCGACACCCACTGCGCCGGCGGCGATCTGGGCCGTCGCCAGCCGCTTCAGTTCGGCTTCCGTCAGCTGCGGCAACACTTCCAGCGAGAATTCCTTCGCCCAGCGCTGTTCGATCCGGGGCACGCCATTCTTGCCCTTCGTCGTGCGGATGTTCAGGAACTTGCGCGATTCGAGCTGGCGGTAGATGCAGTACGGGAGGTGATAACCGTCATCGGTCACTTCACCGTAGGGGACGTACTTGCGCACGGTGCCCAGGTGCTCGTTGGCGACCGTGAAGATCTCGCCCGGCAGATCCTTCTTCTTCGGATCCATGTTGGTGATGCGGCAGCGGATCAGACGCATCTGCGTGTCGTGCAAGTGCTGGCGCAGCGTCTTGCGCTTGGCGGGCTCGTTCTGGCCTGCCAGCGGATTCGGTGCGAATACAGCGTCAGCCGCCGGCGGTTCCGGCTGGTCTTCCTCACCGGCCAGTTTCGCGTCGATCTTCTTTTTCAGCGCGTCGAGGCCGATGTTGTTCGAGTAGACGATGCCCATCAGGT